>NZ_WRFL01000001.1:0-121505 GCF_009778815.1 Candidatus Bathycorpusculum sp. | reverse complement strand
GCGTTTGTCAGCCGTTTGTGGCCTGAGGTGTGGCTGGGTATAGCTGCTAGACAGTTTAGATGGTGAAATGGTGAGTTGTAAGATACCTCAAAGGTGGGGGGGAAATTATTTTGGGACAAGACAAATTTTTTTATAAATAACCTCAACAATAACTCTAAGCGCAAAATCCTCAAAGAATCAACCCCAACAAACTAAAGCAAGCCATATGCATCGTTTTTGTTTCTTTAGCCGAAAGCTATATTTTTTACCCCATGGAGAAACAGTGAGCAACAAAATTATACCATAGTAATTAGGAAGAATCGCTAAATGTTACCGATTGAAGTATCCGGACTAAAAAAATACTACGGTAGCCTCAAAGCCGTAGACGGCATCTCCTTCACAGTCAAAGAAGGAGAAGTTTTTGGACTGCTGGGACCAAACGGTGCAGGAAAAACCACCAGCATCGAAATCATGGAGGGCCTGCGCGAAAGAGACAGCGGAGACGTCAAAATTTTAGGACTCGACCCCTGGAAAAATGGATATGAACTACACAAAAAAATCGGCGTCATCCCTCAAAACTTTACCTTCTTTGAGAAAACCACACCCAAAGAAGCCATAAACTACTATGCCGATCTCTTCCACGTTAAAGTAGATACTGACGCTATTCTACAAGATGTGCTCCTCGAAGATATGGCTAAACATCCCTTTGAAAGCCTAAGCGGCGGCCAAAAACAAAAAACAGGCTTAGCCCTCTCACTTGTAAACCAACCAGAACTGCTCTTTCTCGACGAACCCACCACAGGCCTAGACCCCAACGCACGCCGAGCCATCTGGGAAGTCATCCGAGGACTAAAAGCAAAAGGCAAAACTATCATCTTAACAACCCACTACCTCGACGAAGCCCAACAACTCTCAGACCACGTAGCTATCATGGACCACGGACACATCGTTGCTATCGGCACAACCCAAGAAATCATCCAACAACATGGCTCAGGAGAACGCTTAGAAATTCAGGGCACCCAAAAACTTGCAGACTATATCAAAGCAAACACTGAAGAGATGCAGGTAGAATATGACCAAGCAAGAGGCATAATCACAGTTTTACTCAAAAAGAAAATCGATGCACTAGCAGCGTTGGCTGCCGCTGAGCAATCAGGCATGGAGTGGGGTAACATTCAAACCCGCCAAGACAGCCTCGATGATGTGTTCATTAAACTCGTCCAAGAACCCCTCGAGGAACAACAAGAAACAACACCAAAAAATCAAACAGACAAAAAACAGAGACGATAAATATGGTAAGCGCAAGACGTATCTACGCAGACTTTAGAGTATTTAGCGTAGGATACCTTAGAAATAAATTCGGATTATTTTTCGGTTTAATTTTCCCTGTAGTATTGATTTTGATTTTCGGAGCCATCTTTGCTGGCGGTGGAGCCGAAACTGTCGATGTTTATGCTCAAAACCAAGATAACGGGGTGTTTGGGCAAAACATAGGCAACAGTTTTCTTAGCGCCCTAAATCAATCCAGTACCATAAGAGTCATAACAGTGGATAGTTCAGAAAATTTTGCGGACTTTTTAGCAGCTAAATCCGCATCAGATGGCATATTGATCCCGCCTGATTTCTCAGCACAATACATAGAAGGGAATCAAGTCAACATCACAGTCTATGGCAATCCAGCCTCAAGCACAAGTGGTATAGTTAGCGGTACAGTCAGCGGATATGTGAGTCACTTCAACCTCCAACGCTTCAACGGCACCACCGTCATAGGCCTAACCACAACAACCATCAACACCCAACAAACCAACTATGTGGACTTTTTGATCCCCGGCTTAATCGGCTTCTCTATCCTCACAAGCCCCATGTTCTCACTAGTCAACATATCTAGCGACTACAAAAAAAATAAACTCTTCAAACAACTCTCACTCACCCCGCTAACCAAAATGGAATGGCTTATCTCCAAAGTACTCTTCTACATCCTGCTAAGCGCCGCCGGTTTTCTGCTAATGAGCGGAGTAGGCATCCTTATCTTTAATGCACACATCACATTCTCGCTATGGCTCATACCCTTCCTAGTATTGGGTCCTATACTCTTTGCATCACTGGGTATGCTAGTAGGTTCTGTAACCAAGAGCCCCGAGACTGCAGGAGTTATCGGTAACATCATAACGTTCCCCATGATGTTTCTAGCAGGCACCTTTTTCCCGCTTAGCATCATGCCCTCCTACCTGCAAACCATCGCCCATGTGCTACCGCTCTTCTACGTTACCGAGGGATTAAACAACGTCATGGTCTACAACAACATTCCCGCAGCCATGTTTGACATAGCAATTCTAGGGATTATAACACTGGTTATCTTTGTCTTAGCAGTAAAACTGTTCAAGTGGAGAGAAGATTAACACCTTCTCTTTTTTGCCATTTTTTATTATCCACAATTAACAGTATATTTTACCGTTAAACCAATAGCCATCACATGAGCCAAGGGTCGTGTATAGCGTGGTTGCGGATGGTTAGGGGTTTGGTTTTGCTGGGTGGCGGGGTTCTATTCGGTATTTTTGCTCGGGTGCAGCGAGGGTTATTTTTATGCCGGAGGCTACTGGACCGGTTAACCATATGTTGCCGCCGATGACTACGTTGTCGCCCACCACTGTTTCTGCGCCCAGAAGGGTTGCACCGCTGTAGATAATTACGTTGTTGCCGATGGTTGGATGGCGTTTGCGGCCTTTGATTATGTTACCTGCCTCATCTTTGGGAAAACTCAAAGCACCAAGCGTTACACCCTGATAGAGTTTGACATTGTCGCCGATTTCGGCGGTTTCGCCTATAACAACTCCGGTACCATGGTCGATGAAAAAGTTTCGGCCGATTTTTGCTCCGGGATGAATGTCAACCCCGGTTAAGCTGTGCATGTGCTCGCTCATGATTCGGGGAATTAGGGGGACCCCGCTTAGGTATAGTTCATGGGCTATGCGATAAGTGGTAATGGCTAAAACACAGGGGTAACTCAAGATGACTTCATCGGTGCTCACAGCCGCTGGGTCACCGCTGTATGCGGCCTGGATGTCCCCGCTGAGTTTACCACGAATTTCGGGTAGCTTTTCAAGTAACTCTCGAGCGACCACATGGGCCCGTTTCTGGCAGAGATCGTGGGGACATTGACTGATTTTTCTGCAGATATATTTGAGGCTCTTCTCAATCTCATCAGTAATTCGGGCATAAATGGAGGTTAATTTTATGCCTAAATAATAGTTTACATTGGCTTTAGAGGGTTCGGAATCACCCAGATATCCAGGGAAGAGAACGGAGAATAAATCTTCTAAAACCTCGATAACGATTTTTTTGTTAGGTAAATCGCGTCCTTCAAGGTGATCCATGCCGCCAAATTTTTCGTAACTAGCCGCCAAATCATCTACCAGTTTTGGCAGACCCCTTGCGACCCAGTCCTGCTCCACCGTATGGTTGGTATGCATCAATGTGTCAATCATACGATCGGGATTCCAGCAATCAACATCTTTGTTCTGTTCTAGACATTTCTTGCAGTCTATGGATCGGGATGGATTTGTAGACATGTCTGTGTTCTTCCCTTTGCTTTGTATTGGTGAGAGGGGAATATAAGAGAAGCGTCTGCTTAAAAAAGAAGCAAAGACGCGTTTGGGTATTATTGTTGGAATAGTGCGGTGCTTAGGTAGCGCTCACCTGTGTCGGGCAGGATAACTAGTACAAGTTTGCCCTTGTTTTGGGGGCGTTTGGCAACTTCGAGGGCGGCCCATGTTGCAGCTCCTGAAGAGATCCCCACTAGCAGACCCTCTTGTTGGGCTAATGCACGAGCGGTTTTTAGGGCGTTGTCATCGGTTACTTGGATGATTTCATCAACTAAGTCGAGTTTGAGAATGTCGGGTTTAAAGCCTGCGCCTATACCCTGGATTTTGTGGGGTCCGCCTTTTCCACCGCTAAGTACGGGTGAGGCAGCGGGTTCCACGGCTATGGCTTGGAGGGTGGGTTTTTTGTCTTTGAGGTATTGTGCTATGCCGGTTATGGTTCCGCCTGTGCCAACACCTGCGATGACGATGTCGACGTCTCCGTCGGTGTCTTTCCAGATTTCGGGGCCGGTTGTTTGGTAGTGAGCATTAGAGTTTGCGGTGTTTTTGAATTGTTGGGGGATAAAGCTTCCAGGGGTGGAGGCGGCTAGTTCTTCAGCTTTTTTGATGGCTCCACTCATACCGGCGGATCCCGGGGTGAGTACGAGTTGTGCACCGTATGCTTTGAGAAGATTGCGGCGTTCTAGACTCATGGTCTCAGGCATGGTTAGGATAAGTTTGTAGCCTTTGACGGCGGCAACCATAGCAAGGCCGATGCCGGTGTTGCCAGAGGTTGGTTCGATGATTGTTGCGCCGGGTCTGATTAGGCCTTGGATTTCAGCGGCTTCGATCATGTTTTTGCAGATGCGGTCTTTTATGCTGCCGCCAGGGTTGCGGGATTCGAGTTTACCCACGACTGTGGCGTTTATACCTTTGGTGAGTTTGTTTAGGCGTACTAATGGAGTTTTACCTATTAGATCTAATACGTTATTGTTTATGGTCATTTTCCACACTCTACATAACGCTGGTATGGAATGGTAGCGTTCACACCTTAAAACAGTTACGGAGCGGCAAAACAGAGAAGAAATAAAACATCTAATAAATATAATCAGGTTATACTGAGGGGATACTTATGAGCACTCAATGCGAAATAATCGCCAAATACATACTGCCCATTTTCCGCTCCATGCTAGCAAAAGAACTCGTCCAAACCCATCACCTTTCTCAAACTGAAACCGCCAAAAAACTCGGAACCACCCAAGCTGCCATCAGCCAATACCTCAACTCAAAACGCGCCTATAAAAACACCAAACAAATAGAAGAATTCCTACCCCAAATCCGAACCTTAGCCATAGACACCGCCAAAAAAATAGCCGACAAAAAAACCAACCCAGAAAACATTACGCCCCATATCTGCAACCTATGCACGACACTCTACAAAAAAACAGCAACCCCCAAAACAACCAAACCCAAATCCAAACCCCAATAACAACCAGTTCATTGTAAAGGTTAGCAATGGCTATGTTGGTTTAGGTTTGTGTTTGTGTGGGTTGGAATCGACTAATAATTGTGCGGAACAGCGTTTTGGGAACCGGTTGTACAACGCAAGATCGACACACTACGAAATCTAAAGGGCACCAGAGCTATAAAACACTAAGAACGTTAACTGCGGCTTGGAAAAAGCAGAGCCTAAATCGCCATAACAAAACAAAAGAACAGAATATCCAAAGTCACCGAGTAAAAAACCAATATACACGATGTGTATGTACCCAGCATAGTTAAACGCTTATGAACAATAACGCAACATTGTTACAGCCCTTCATAAAAGCAATAAACATAAAATTTTATGTATATGTAACGGTACGTTTGTATTAACACATCAGCAGATGGGGTATTGGAAACATGAAGGACTATAAGGATTTCAAATTTGATAAAATGGCCTCAACTTATGATGAAGGATTTGGGGGTAAAGCATCAAAAAAGTTTTACAAGTTACTGCTGAAACAAATTAATCCACATCAAGGTGCAACTATTTTAGATGTAGGTTGTGGGACGGGTACAATTCTTAAAAATTTAAGCGCCCTTACAGACATAAACGGGTATGGAATTGATGTTGAAGAGAACATGATTCTGGAGGCAAAAACAAAGTGTCCGGAAATGAATATCTTTGTTTCAGACTGTATAAAAACCCCTTTTGAAGATAATCAGTTTGATATTGTAACTTCTTGCATGTCTTATCATCATTTTGCAGATAAACAAGGATTTGCAAAGGAAGCATCAAGAATCATAAAGCCAGGAGGACATCTATACATTGCAGACCCACGTTTCCCATGGATCGTTAGAAAACCGTTGAATTTAGCCCTACGTATACATAAGATAGCAGGGCATTTTGGGACACCTAAAGAAATTGAAAAAGTTTTTTTGGAATATGGCTTTGAACTTGTTGATTGTAATTTTGACCTGTATGCCCAATGTATTAAACTAAGAAAAACAGCTAAACAAACAACAATTTGTTCGCCTTCTTCTTAATAGACAATCAAAATCAATCAACAGCTCAAATCAGAAAGACTGGACACATATAAGGTGGCGGTTCTTTCTGTTCAAACGTGTTGTTAGTAGAACAAAAAGGACCACCCAGACTAAAAAGAGCCTTGTCACCCAACTCTATGGTTTCCCTTTAGCGAGTCGTCCAACACTGTGTCAAGTCAGCGTATTTTACGTCATGATAACAAGAAAGCTATAGCGTAGCATGCAAGTACTGAGGCATAAACTTGCTTATTTTTGGTTTTAGCCTATGATGCGGTTTACATAGGGGATTTTTTTAAGTGGGATGATGATGGCTAAGCAGATTCCCAGGGTTAGAATGGCTAGAAGGGGAATTGCTAGGATTGGATTTAGGGTTGTTACATCTATTCTGTAGCCTAATATTCCGTTGCGAAGGGTTTCCAAAATTATGTAGTGAAAAAGATAGATTGGCAAAGTGTTGAGGCTTATGATTTTGAGCCCTTGGCTGATTTTTGGATGTTTTGTTTTGATGAGGTGGCTAGGTATTGTTGTAAAAATAAGCATCAAGCTTACTGATGCAACAAGGATGCTAATGCTTGAGGCGTCATAGAAGAACTGGCCATACACCTCACCCAGTGAGCCTACCAAAAAGTAAGTTCCAAGTATAGTAAAAACACTGCTCAGAGCAAAACCGAGATAGAGAAAAACGGTGCGGATTTTTATTTTGGTTAGGTAACTGCCCAAAATATAATAGCCTATTATACCGCTAAACAAGAAAACAGTGCTTCTAAACCAAGTAACCTCAGAGCTTATAGGGGAATATAGTGTTAAGAGCGATATGATGGAAGTGCCGATAACCCAGAGCACTAAAAAATATCGCACCGTCTTCCAGTTTGCATGAGCAGTAAACACCCGAATAAACGGTGTAGCAAGGTATAACCCAAGCAACAGATAGATATACCAGAAATGGTTGTAGGGTCCAGCAAAAACTCCCTGTAACAGTGAGGTGGTTGTCAGGGGCTGGTTTTGACTGTAGAAAAGCCAAAGAAAGTAAATTATCATCCAAAATATGACAGGTATGCCTATTCGGTTCCATCTTTTCTTAAAGAAAACGCGTAGGGGTTCATCTGTTTTGCTTGGTGAAAGTAACAGTGCACCCGTCAACATAACAAATAAAGGAACAGCTACCAGTGAGAGAGAATTATAGACATTTGCAGTCCACCAGAGTTCGACACCCCGCGGAGACATAAAATCAATAGCAGCATTTGCGCCTACAGAGGCATGGAGTAGAATAATCAAGAATAGGGCAACGGTCCGAATCAGGTCAACAGGGAGTGTGGACTCCTCACGCGCTTGATGTTCCCGCAACTTACCAGTGTATAAGTGTATTAAGATTTATTTTTTACTAAATTATCAGCGTGTTTTGGATGGGATAATTAGCCGATATATCCTTCGCCAAAAGCGGTGATGTCGGGGGAGCCATCTGGCAGGGTTATGGCATTGTACACTACTGCCGCTATTAACGTTGAACCCTCATAGGTGGGATGAACACCATCTGCGAAATAGATGTCACTACCAACAACATAGGGAATATCGATAAGGGGCAGGTTCAATTGGTCTGAGACGGTCAAGATTTGGGGAATAACTATATTCTCTAAGTAATCTGAGTCAAAGTTTGGGTTGGTAATGATTGGTGGCGGTTTAGCAATCCAGATCAGTTGAGTACCTTGAAGATTCTGAAAAGCGTTAATCAAATAGGAATATTGGTCCACCAAATCTGTGTTAGTTCCCATATTTTCTATGCTGGCTTCATTGGTTCCCAGCATGATTATTACAATATCTGGCTGATACTTTAGAGCATCTTGAAATTGAGGTCTAGAGATGTATGGTAGTGTTGAATTTGTGGTTAATGTTGCACCACTAACACCAAAATTTTCAACAATATAATTGGAACCAAGTAACGCTTGAAGCTTATTGGGATATCCACCATATTCGGTTATACTATCTCCGATACAGGCGACACGGATGGGCTTTCCCACAGTTTGCTTAACAGTGAACTGGAACATCGCCGCTACACACAAGATAGAAACAATCAAAATAATACCAATGTAGAGCAAATTCCTGTTCATATCTATCAATTATCGGTAAGCAACGAAGATACCGCATTTTAGTTTTTTGGAGGTAACTATATTTTGAGATAAGTGATCAGACATTGATCACAATCGTTCACCGATGAATCTTGGCAACACTTGCCAAACCCAAAGAATCTACATTCATAAACCCCACGCTCACTAACAAAAGTCTTCGATTTGACTACTTATGCGCAACAAGTTAGCCACACATGATATCACCAAAACTAGAAGTACAAACAATCAGATACTAGTTATCTCCACACCTGCCAAGCGGAATTTTAGGGGAAAATTTGAGAAGTACAGTTATCTAGTGAAGTTAGGAGTAAAAATATAGAAAAGGGGTTAGCCCTTAACGACTGCTAGTGGTGTGAGGCGGGCAACTTTGGTGGCTATGCCGATTTGGTGGCTGACCTCTGCAACCATGTCTACGTCTTTGTAGGCGGGGTCTGCTTCTTCTGCAAGTACAGTTGGGCTTGCGGCACGGACTGCGATGCCGCGTTTTTCGAGGCGGCTTTTTACTTCTGCGCCTCCGAATTGGCGTTTGGCGGCAAAACGGCTCATTGTACGTCCGGCGCCATGGGCTGTGGAACCAAAGGTTAACTCCATGGCTTTTTGTGTGCCCACAAGTACCCAAGAGCTGGTGCCCATGCTTCCGGGGATAAGCACTGGTTGGCCCTCGCTTCGGTAATCTTCAGGCACTGCTTCATGTCCTGGAGGGAACGCGCGGGTGGCGCCTTTGCGGTGAACCCAGACCTTCTTTTGTACACCGCCCCCAACATCGTGGGTTTCCATTTTTGCAATGTTGTGCGCAACATCATAGACAAGTTTGAGACCGATTTTTTCGGGGTCCTGTCCATAGACTTGTTGGAAGCTCTGTCTGACCCAGTGCATTATGGCTTGGCGGTTGCAGAAGGCATAGTTAACGGCACAGGCCATGGCTTCAACGTAGTCTTTGGCTTCTTGGCTGTTGCCAGGAGCGCAGGCTAGTTCGCGGTCAGGGAGGCTGATTTTGTATTTTTGCACTGCATGTTCCATTACACGAAGGTAATCGGAGCAGACTTGGTGGCCGTATCCGCGGCTACCGCAGTGAATCATAACGGTAACTTGGCCTTCGTGGGTGATGCCGAAGGTTTTGGCGGTTTTGGGGTTGAAAATTTTATCTACTTTTTGGATCTCTAAGAAGTGGTTGCCGCTACCTAGGGTGCCAAGTTGGGTTAAACCGCGGTTTTTAGCGGTTTGACTGACTTTATCAGGGTTAGCGTTGGGCATATGGCCGTTTTCTTCGCAGTGTTTGGCGTCTTCGCTCCAGCCTAAGCCTCGATCAATGAGCCACTGTACGCCCTCAACGGCAAGTGTGTCAAGGTCGCGATTAGAGATTGTAAAGTCTCTTCTGCGGCTTCCTAAGCCGGAGGGTACGTTGCGAAAGATTGTGTCGGTGAGCGAGGTTAGTTTGGGTCGGACTTCTGTGTCGGTTATGTTGGTTGTTAGGAGTCTAACGCCGCAGTTGATATCATATCCAACGCCGCCTGGGCTTATGACTCCGTCGGTGTAGTCGGTTGCTGCGACGCCGCCGATTGGGAAGCCGTAGCCTTCATGTCCATCGGGGAGTGTGATGGCGTGTTTGTAAATACCGGGGAGTTGTGCCACGTTGCCGCATTGCCAAAGTGTGCGGTCAGTTTGCATTTTTTCCAGTAATGCTTTATTGGCAAAAATCATGGCGGGAACTTTCATATGGGGTTTGTACTTGGGAATTTGCCACATGTAATCGTTAACTTTCTCAAGAGGCACCCGTTCAGGAGCGGGTCTGCTTTCATTTTCGCCCAAAACACTTCACGACATGACAAAAACCCAAGCAGATTATTAAAACGTTTATGGTTGGGTTTTGGGCTGTTTGGTCTTGGCGTATTCGATAAATCCCATGATGCAGTTTTCCAGCACTGTTTTTTTGTAGATGGGATGGTTTTGGATGTAGTTGATAATTTTGGTCATAACGGGGTCTGCTTGGATGATGTTTTCTCGAATGGTTTCTAGACTTTGGTTTGTTTCTACGCCTGCTTGTGCGATGTCTGCCCAGAGTCGTAATTGTGTTTTGTAGGCTTCAAGTCGGTTAACTGCATCATCGGCTCGTCCGAAGTGACTAAAGTAGAGTGCTTGGGGGTTGAGGGCGATGAGTTTGTCAAGTGAGGCCAATGCTGATTCGAGATAGAACGGCGGGGGAGTTGTGGGAACAACGGTGTTGCATTTGGGCAGGTAGGTACCTGCGGCATCACCGGGAAAAACGCCATTGTTGAGGTTTTCTTGGAAACTGAGGTTGTGTGAGGCATGGCCCAATGTTTCAAGCACAGTGAGTTTAGCGCCGTTGCCTAAATCAAAAACGCCCTCAGTTATGGGGATCACACGGTCTTTGGATACGGGTTCGGGTTTACCGAAGACTTCGCTAACATAACCTAAAACGGCTTGACTTGAGGGCCAGAGGCGTTCAGGGTCGATTAGGTGGGGTGCGCCACGCGGGTGGACAATAACCTTGGCGTTTGGCAGAGATTTTAGCAGTGTGCCTGCGCCGCCGCCATGATCAAGATGGATATGAGTCACTGCAACATACTCAATGGCTGGGGGGGCTATGCCTAGTTCCTCTAAAGCGCTAAGGAGGTTGGGTACTGAGTTTGTTGGGCCAGACTCGATAAGTATTGGTTTTGAGCCGGTAATGATATAGCTGCAGATGAGTTGTTTAAAACCGCCAGTGTCGAGTTCAACTTGGTAGAGGTTTTTTCCAATTTGTTTTGTATGCATCATATCCCTCAAAACGTGATGTTAAACAGCACCCAAACATAAAAGCCGTTGGGACTACTACGCGCTATTGGCTATCTGTGTTGTTAGGCAATTGTTTGGGGGGTCTTTTGCCATAAATGCGGATGAGTACATAGTTGATTATTGCTGAGGCTACCACTACACCAAAGCCGCCGATAAGATAGACGTCGTTTGAAATGACCTTTAGTATTGTTGAGGAGTAGAAAAGAAGTATAACTGATGCGATGGCAAATATGAACAACAAAATCCGGGCAAGTCTAAGATTGCTGGATTTTTTATCTTTTTCTGCAAGCACAAAAGTAGTGTGGTGCCATTGGATAAAAAATTATCTAATCTAAAACTTGACTTACCCCACAAAATTATAGAGGGGTATATGTAGGTAAGATGAAAGACATAAGCAGAGACTGCTTGCATCAGTTTTGTCGGTGTTTTTTTCAGTATATTATTGTAATCAGCACTGTGATTAAAAGGGCAACCGCAAGTATCACTGCAGCCACATATTCAATGGGTAAGTTACTACTATTTGGTGAGTTATTATCTGGTAAAGTTGCTATGCTGTAGTCGGAGATAAGTGGATAGTGGTCGACTCC
The DNA here is from genome assembly GCF_009778815.1 of Candidatus Bathycorpusculum sp. Taxonomy (NCBI): domain Archaea; kingdom Thermoproteati; phylum Candidatus Bathyarchaeota; class Bathyarchaeia (SeqCode); order Bathyarchaeales (SeqCode); family Candidatus Bathycorpusculaceae; genus Candidatus Bathycorpusculum; species Candidatus Bathycorpusculum sp. The sequence goes on along the minus strand of NZ_WRFL01000001.1, from coordinate 109,913 downwards.
TTTGCCTAAAATGGCTATGCCTTCGTCTCCATTACCGTGGCTCCAAGGTATGGGTTCGGATTCGATTAAATATGCTGTATCGCCTATGCCTGAATTACTTATCTCAGATACATTGGAGTATCTTGTGGTGTAGTCGTGCCAATAATTGCCCATTTTACCATTGTCCCAGTTTCCAGCAGGAAAAATCGTGGGAAGCCCAGATACAAACGGGCCTGGGAGATGAACATGGAGCGCTTGTTGATTGTTCACAAAATTGTTAAGATAAATCAAATGATAACCCGCAACTCCAGAGCGGCTACCAAGGGTTAGTATTACATCATTGTCCATAACGTCGTTTTGGGTTATTGTTGTCCCATTGCTGTCTATTATGTTAAATGCCCAAAAGTTGTTGCTTATTTGGTTGTTGATTATGAGGTTGGTGTCTCCTGTGGGAGTGAATACATCTTTAATATAGATCCCACTAGTGCTTGTCTGTATGATGTTTTTACTTATGACATAATTAGTGGCATACAATGCTATAGCGCGATCATTATCAGTAAATTTGTTGGCTGTTATGGTATTATTGTTGTATGCACCATATATTCCAGCTGACCAACGGTTAATGTTGAAATTAGTGACCACTACATTGCTTGCCTTTAGAGTAATGCCGGCCAAGCCTGAGTCGATATCCGGCCCTTGGAGGGTGTGGTTTGCTCCGTTTAGTGTGATGCCATCTTTTTGGACTTCAATAGGCAGTTTGAGGTCTGTTGTTAGTGTATAGGTGTTGCCGTCTTTTTGAATCCCGCTTGAGGCATCAACAGTCCCATCTGGAAATATCGTGATAGCTGAGGGTTGTGCATCTGCATTTTTGATAAATAGGCTAAAAGGACATAACAGCAAAGTTAGCATTATTGAAGCAACAGCGACAATTTTCAATATAGTTACTTTCAATATAGTTCCCTGTGCTAAAATGGATAAACGTATTTTTAGTTCTACGCTTGGAACATAGTGTTCCAGTTATGGAACAAAACAACAACCTTGTTTTTAGGATAGTTGACAAATTCGTCTAATTGGCAGTTTCTTTTTCTATGTGTTTGATTGGCGGGGTCAGATGCTTATTTGGAACATTAGGCGTTCGGCGAGTTCTTTGTAGCGGTTGCGGATTGTGACTTCTGTGACTTGGGCGATTTCGGCGATTTCTCTTTGTGTTTTGCGTTCGCCTGTTAGTACTGAGGCGATATAGCTTGCGGCGGCTGCGATGCCTGTGGGGCCTCTGCCGGAGGTTAGTTTGAGTTCTTTGACCGCGCCTATGATTTTGTGGGCGATTTCTTCTACTTTGCCCTGCATGGTGAGTTTGTTGGAGAATTTGGTGATGTATTGGCTGGGTTTTAGGGGTGGAATTGAGTAGTCGAGTTCGCGTATGAGAAAGCGGTAGCTTCGTCCGATTTCTTTTTTGCTTACTGTGGAGACTTTGGAGATTTCATCTATGGTTCGGGGTAGTCCGCATTGTCGGCATGCTAGATAAAGGGATGCTGATGTGACGCCCTGGATTGACCGGCCTCGGATGAGGTGTTCTTTGACTGCTCTGCGATAGATAACCGAGGCAGTTTCGAGAATGTTTTTTGGCAGGTTGAGGTTGTTGGAGATTTTTGTGAGATCAGAGAGCGCAAAAGCCAAGTTGCGTTCGGTTGCATCGGAGACTCGAATGCGGCGTTGCCATTTTCGCAGGCGATAAACTTGGGCTTTTTGACCGGGGGAGAGACTTTTGCCATAAACATCGCGGTCATGCCAATCGATAGTTGTGGATAGCCCTTTATCGTGGATGGTATACGTGAGAGGTGCGCCGACACGGATTCGTTTTGTGCGTTGTTCATCATCAAAAGCGCGCCATTCAGGTCCGTGGTCAGCAAGTTTTTGTTGTACTACAACACCACAATCCATGCAGACTATTTCAGAGACTTCGGAGTCGTGCATAAGTCGGGTGCTCCCGCATTCAGGACAGACACGTGTTTTGGGGAGCTCTGGCTGTGTTGTGGTGGAGTCTTTTTCGGTTATGTGCAGGTTACTGTCTCTACTCATTTGTCTCGTTTGCTCCGTTGCGTTTTCGAGAGGAGTAAATACACCGGTTTATTGACTAACCTGGCGGGTTCCCTAACGGTTGGTTTAATCACTATATATGGGGCTGAGACTGGCCCAATAATATCGAAAACTTTACCGACAACGTGTAGGTTCTCATCGACAACTTCGGAGCCTATTTTTGGAGGGTTCTCTACTTTAACTAGCGCATTCCCTGAAGGAGATACTGTTGTTATTTTACCTAATTTTTGCAAATGTTATGCCCCCTCAAGAACATGTAGGTAGCCGTAGCTTTGGATTTAAATGTTTCTGGGTTTATAGTAGTTCAAAAATGCTGTACTATCTATTAATCAATTAACTTTTAATGGACAAAAAGATAGCAAACATATCATGTAAGTTTATAATCAATACTGTTTTTCTGATGTTTTAGGCATTGTAATGTTTTTCTGATGTTAAGAAAATGATGTCAACCGCAAGTCCACTAGACAAAAATATAGGTGAGTACTAAGAGGTTTTTCTGAAGTTCAAACGGTTGTTACGAATATAATTTTTCTGCTGTTGTCAGTTGTTTTTAAAGCCTTCTTTTAATGCATGTATTGTTTTAAAAATAACTGTTAGATAATTTATTCTAAGTTTAATTTAATAACTGGAACATTAGTAACTTACTAATAATTGGTTGTTTGTCGTTTGATTCGTTATGGTTTTTAGAATTTAAATATCACATCAAATAGTTTAGTTACACTCAGCGGAACTACTGGTTTAGTTATATGTAGAGAGATGGCTCTGCGGCTTTAGTGTAGAAAGCTTATTAAATAAGAAGTGGGGATAAGAGTGTGCCTTAAAAAAGGGTGAGGCTAAGAAATATGACTAAACCATTCTATGTAAAATATGAAGCCCCAAAAGAACTCGTGGATGCAGCCTATGAAGCCCTAACGCTTGCTTCAAAATCAGGGTCAGTTAGGAAAGGAACCAACGAAGCTACCAAAGCGGTAGAGCGAAATCAAACAAAACTTGTTGTCATCTCTGAAGACGTTGATCCCCCAGAAGTCATTGCACACTTACCATTGCTCTGCGATGAACGCAAAATTCCATACGTGTTTGTACCAAGTAAAGAACAGCTCGGCAAATCCATCGGTATTGACGTTCCATGCGCAGCCGCATGCATCATGAGAGAAGGGGAAGCAGCAGGATTAATTAAAGAAATCGTGACACGCATCGATCAGGTTAAACGAGGCACTCAGTAACATGAGTAGCAAAGAGTCAACCGATGAATTAACTCCCTCTGAAGTTATTCAGATCATCGGTCGCACAGGTGTAACCGGCGAAATTACGCAGGTTCGCGTCCGCATCATGGAAGGCAGAGACAAAGGTCGAATCATTACTCGCAACGTTAAAGGACCCGTGCGCGTTCAAGACATCTTGATGCTTCGAGAAACTGAACGGGAAGCAAAGAAAATCACAAGATAAACTGACAGGAGAAAATTGTCATGCCAAAACCGAGAAAATGTTCGTTCTGTGGTGCTGATTTCCCAGCTGGCACAGGCATGATGTACGTCAAAAACGACGGCTCAATCCTTTGGTACGACTCCAGCAAATGCAAGAAAAGCAGCTTAGCATTCAAACGCGACGCACGCAAACTCAAGTGGACACAGTACTTCGGAAAAGAAGAAAAAGGCAAAGGGTAAACCCGCAAGCCTCTTCTACGATTCACCCAAATTTTTCCTTTTTAATTATCTGCTTTTAAGCGAATTTGTTTTGTTTGCCTTTAGGTGTTTCTGTGCAGAAGTAAGGAGAAAGAATTATTTAATTTTACAGAAAGCCCCAAAAGTTACAAGCTATAAGCGGCAAAAGCCGCTCCGCCTCGCGATATGTTTACGGATCAATTAATTTTTGGGAGCGCATAGTGCAGCTACCTCTTACTATTTTTGGTGGTTTGTCATGTTTGTTAGGTTTTGCTGGTTTTGGTGTCTGGCGGTATTGTGTGGTGCCTTTGGGCCCAATTTGGTACGTAAAACGTTTACAGCTGGATGCTGTTTAGCTGATAAGCATTAACTTTTTCCGTTTTTCGTAAAAAAAATGTGGCAAACGTAAACTTTAAATATTGTATAATCTACTAAAGATTCATCAGAAGGAAATCAAAATGGCAACATTTAGCGGGTGCTATACCGCACTAATAACCCCCATGACCCCTAACCGTCAAGTAGACTACGACGGATTACAACAATTAATAGAGTTCCAAATAAAAAACGGCGTCCAAGGCATCCTTGCCGTTGGCACAACCGGCGAATCACCCACCCTAGACTGGACAGAACACAGCAAAGTCATAGAAAAAACATGCCAATACACACAAACCCGCTGCACAACAATTGCAGGCACCGGCAGCAACAACACCCAAGAAGCCATCGAAGGAACACACCACGCCCAAAACGCAGGTGCAAACGCTGTGCTTCTTGTTGACCCCTACTACAACGGACCCAGCTCCACAGAAATCCGCCGTGAATACATCGAACCCATCACCAGCCGCTTCCCCCAAATCCAAATCATACCCTACATCATCCCCGGCAGAACCGGCACCCAACTCCTACCCCAAGATCTCGCCACACTCCACGCCCAATACCCAAACCTGCGGTGCGTCAAAGAAGCCACAGGCGATCTCCAAAACATGGAACTAACCCGAAAACTCTGCGGCCCAGACTTTGACATTCTAAGCGGCGACGACGACAAAACCTACACCATGATAACCTCACCCGCCATCAAAGCAAGCGGCGTCATCTCCGTCATATCCAACATCGCCCCCCGCGCAATAACAGACATGGTACAATACTCACTTGAAGACAACCAAGAAGCCGCCAACATAATCGCCCAAGCACTCCAACCCCTCTTCAACATCATAACAGTAAAAACCACCGAACAAACACCCTACGGACCAACCGTATGCAAAGCGCGCAACCCCCTAGCCATCAAAACCCTGATGAACATCCTAGGCATGCCCTCCGGCCCCTGCCGCCAACCTCTGGGCAAAATGACTCCCAACGGACTAGAAGTCATCCTAACAGCCACACGCAAAGTCCACAAAGCCAACCCCCAAATCCTCCAACCAATCGCCAACCACTTCGGCATCGATATAGACGAGCGCCTCGCCAACCCCAAATACCACGAAGGACTCAGCTATGCTTAAGCTCTGTGTTGCAGGCGCCGCAGGCAGAATGGGCCAGGCCATAATTGCTGAAGCCCTCGCCAAAGGACACCAAATAACAGGAGCCACCGAAGCACCAAACTGTCCCGCATTAGGCAGAGCTCTATGCGATTTTGGAGTCAACTCTGAGACAAAAATCTGCACAGACATAAACACGGCTCTCCAAGACGCTGATATATTCATCAGCTTCACCACCCCCGCCGCCGACTTGATCAACATTCCAACTGCAGTAGCTCTCAATAAACGTATAATCTTGGGCACCACAGGCTTCACACCAGATCAACACCAAAAAATCACAGCAACCATGGCAGGCAAAGTTCCCGCAGTATTCTCACCCAACTATAGCGTGGGTATCAATATTCTCTTTAAACTCGCCGAACAGCTCAAAGCATTTCCACAAGGCTACGATTTTAGCATAAATGAAATTCACCATATCGGCAAAGTTGATGCCCCAAGTGGAACCGCTAAAAAACTCGGCGAAATCATCACCGACGTACGGGGCTACACAAAAACAATTTCAGGCAGAGAAGGCATAAGCCCCCGACAACCAAACGAACTTGAAGTCACCACCCTTCGTGCAGGAGGCGTCGCAGGTATCCACAGCCTCATCATCGCAGGATCCAACGAAATGCTACGCATTGAACACACAGCGTTTAGCCGCGATGTGTTTGCTCAAGGAGCAGTGTATGCCGCTGAGTGGCTAAGCCAACAATCCAAACCACAGATTTACAGCATGGCCGATGTACTAGGATTAAACTAAAGCACAAAATAAGGCCGTTAACTTTTTTATCAACTATATTATAGAGAGACATTAAGGGAGAATTATATGACCAATAAACGCAAAGTTGCCATACTAGGCGCAACCGGAGCCGTAGGGCAACGCTACATTCAGCTCCTACAGGAGCACCCATGGTTTGAGATCTCAGTACTTGCCGCATCTGAACGAAGCGCAGGTAAAAAATTCAAAGACGCCACCACCTGGCTAATGGATACTGAAATGCCCAAAGAAATCTCCGAGATGCCGGTTGCCAACATAGATGTCAAATCCGCAGAACAAACAGGCGACTTTGACCTAGTTTTCACATCTCTCCCTAGCGACTTGGCAGGCCCAGTAGAAACCGAATTCGGCGCCCACTATCCAGTATTTAGCAAAGCCAGCGCCCATCGCATGGACAAAGACGTCCCCCTAATTATCCCCGAAATCAACCCCGACCATATTGAACTAGTTAAAGTCCAACAAAAAAACCGCAACTGGAAAGGGTTTATCACAACAGACCCCAACTGCAGCACCATAGGCATGGTCATCACATTAAAACCCCTTATGCAGTTTGGCATCCAACAAGTCATGGTAACAACCATGCAAGCACTCAGCGGCGCAGGCTATCCCGGCGTACCATCATTAGATATTATCGATAACGTAATTCCCTACATCTCAGGCGAAGAAGAAAAAATGGAAACCGAAGCCCTAAAAATCTTAGGCAACTTTAACGGAACAACCATCGATTATGCAAATTTCCAGCTCAGTGCAAGTTGCAACCGCGTCAATGTCAGTGATGGACATCTCGAATCGATCTTTGTAAAACTCGCCAAAGAACCCACCCTCGAAGAAATCCAAACCGCATTCACAACCTTTAGAGGCGAACCCCAAACCCTCAAACTACCCTCAGCACCAACACAACCCATAATTATCCGCCACGAAAAAAACCGCCCCCAACCCCGATACGATCGAGACACACAACAAGGGCAAAGCGTTGTGATTGGCAGACTACGCAAAGATCCCATTATGACACTTAAGTATATGTGCCTAAGCCACAACACAGTCCGCGGAGCCGCCGGCGGAGGAATTCTAAGCGCAGAACTCTATGTATCAAAAGGATTAGCATAATAACAAAATATCAACAATTGGTGAAGCTTATGGTTAAGAAAAAACTTCGTGAACCCCTAGAAGACCGCAAAGGCAACCTTTACTTTGATGGCGTCTCAACAGTTGATCTAGCCAAAACTTACGATACCCCGCTCTATGTTATAAGCGAAAAACGCATCCAAGACAACTATAACCGTCTCTATGGCGCTTTGGTTAACAACTACAAGTATGTGCGTATCTACTACGCCGCCAAAGCCAATACAAACCTAAATGTGCTTCGCATCTTGCAGTCACAGGGAGCATACCTCGACACGGTCAGCCCAGGCGAGGTGTTTTTGGCCCTTAGTAGCGGCTTCACACCCGATCGCATTCTTTTCACCGGCACAAACGTGAGAAATGATGAGTTAAAGATGCTATCAGATGCCAATATTACCATAAATGTGGACTCCCAATCAGAGATGGATCGTCTGCTCAAAATCTCGGTGCCCCAAATTCTCTCCGTGCGCGTCAACCCCGAAGTCGGCGCAGGCCACCATGATCACTGCATCACTGCAGGTCCCGAATCCAAGTTTGGCCTCTGGGAAGAAGAGGTAATTCAAGCCTACGCCATCGCCCAACGCGCCCGTGTAGAACGTTTTGGCATCCACATGCACATAGGCTCAGGTATCCTCGAGTTCGAACCCTATATACAAGCAGTGGAGAAGCTACTAAGTATAGCTAAGCGGGTGCACAAAGAGGTTGGGATAGACTTTGAATTCATCGACATCGGCGGAGGCTTTGGGGTTCCCTACAAGCCTACAGAAAAAGAGTTTGACGTCCAAGAATTCTCCAACAAAGTCGTCAACCTATTTAAAAACAAAACCAAAGAATATGGACTGGGCAAACCGTTTCTTTTTGTAGAACCTGGCCGATATCTGGTTGCCGATGCATGTGTTCTCTTGACAACTGTAAACACCATCAAAGTTACACCAAACCGCAAATTTGCAGGTGTAGACGCAGGCTTTAACACGTTATTGCGTCCTGCAATGTATGGTAGCTACCACCCCATACTGGTTGCCAACAACCTGACCGCAGCTAGTACAGAAACCTATGATATAGCAGGTCCTATCTGTGAATCAGGAGATTTACTTGCAAAAGACCATGCGGTGCCAGACATTAACGAAGGGGATCTCTTAGCGGTTCTTAATGCAGGAGCTTATGGATATAGCATGAGCAGTCAATACAACTCACGTCCAAGAGCAGCGGAGGTTCTCATACGCGGAGGTAAACCCTTACTGGTCAGAGAACGCGAACAACTAAAAGATCTAGTAGCCAACCAAAAGATGCATGGTGAGGTTTAGTGCAGTTTTGGAAAATGCAGGGCTTAGGAAATGACTACATAGTAATTGACAACCGCCAAGAACAAATCAACGATCAAAAAGCTCAAAGATGGGCTAAACAACTCTGTGAGAGGCGTTTCGCAGTTGGAGCAGATGGGCTTTTGTTGGTTTGTCCATCCCAAGTTGCTGATGTAAAGATGAGGATGTTTAATGCCGATGGCAGTGAGGCGGAGATGTGTGGTAATGGTATTCGTTGTTTTAGCAAGTACTGTTACGAAAATGCCATTGTGAAAAAAGCTGAGTTTAGAATTGAGACCTTGGCAGGTATAAAACCGGTTTGGCTCACAGTTAAAGATAGTCAAGTTCTAGCGGTAGAGGTCGATATGGGGGTGCCCAACTGGCAACGAGCATCAGTGCCTATGATTGGAGAAGGCACCTGTATAGATCAAACGCTTCAAGTCGGTGAGGAGATCTATCAAGTGACTACACTGTCTATGGGCAATCCGCACTGTGTTAGTTTTGTTGAAGATATAGAGAACTTTCCGGTTGGTTTGGTTGGAGAACGGATAGAAACTCACCCGGCCTTTCCGCAACGAACCAATGCGGCTTTTGTTGAGGTGCACAATTGTTGTGAAATGAGTGTGCGTGTTTGGGAACGGGGATGCAAAGAAACCTTGGCCTGTGGTACGGGGGCTTGTGCATCGTTTGCAACAGCTAAAAAACTTGGCAGAGTTCAAGACAAAGTCATTGTACACCTAAGAGGAGGAGACCTGCAGATCACAGAGGGTGAAGAGGGCAACATCTATATGAGGGGCCCTGCTGAGAAGGTCTTTGAGGGTAAATTGTTTAGGGAGGAACCAATTTGACTTTTGAGTATGCGAAGCGGATCAAACAACTACCGCCCTATCTCTTTGCAGAGATAGAGAAAATTCAGAAAGCCAAAAAAGCGCAGGGTATGGATCTTATTTCGTTGTCTATTGGGGATCCGGATTTACCCCCGCCGCAATTTATCACAGATTCGTTAGCAAAAGAGGCGGCAGATCAAAAAAATCATAACTATAGTTTTAGCCATGGCGAACCCGCGTTTCGGGAAGCGGTTATAGGCTGGTATAAGACCCGCTTTGGTGTAGATCTCCAATCGGATCAGGTTATGGCATTGTTGGGCTCCAAGGAGGGTATAGCAAACATTGCTCGAGCTTTTATCAACCCCGGGGACTGTGTGCTTTGTCCTGATCCCGCATACCCAGTCTATGCCAATGGCAGCACCATTCTCTGTGACGGAACCGCAGTTGCTTTGCCGCTATTAGAAGAGAATAACTATCAACCATACTTCAAATCAGTTGATACCCACAATGTTAAAATGATGTTTCTCAACTACCCCAACAATCCCACAGCCGCCATAGTTGATCACACAACCCTAAAAGAAGCCGTCGAGTTTGCCAAAGAAAACAACATTATTCTCTGCTATGATAATGCCTACTCAGAGATTACCTATGAGGGGTATCGTGCCCCAAGTATTTTAGAAGTGGAGGGCGCCTTGGATGTTGCAGTAGAATTTAACTCATTATCCAAGACCTTTAACATGACTGGTGACCGCATTGGCTTTGCGGTAGGAAACAAGGAACTTATTGCAGGCTTAGTTAAAGTAAAATCTCAAATCGACTCAGGTCCGCCAGTGTATACACAAAAAGCCGCAGTCAGAGCCTTGGGTAGCTATACCAGCCGTGATCCCCCAGAATTTTTACGTCAAAGCAACCAGATCCTACAGGAACGCCGTGACCTTCTTGTTGATACCCTTACCAAACTTGGATTTAGTTGTGAGAAACCTAAGGCCACCTTCTATGTCTGGGTTAACTGCAAAGGGAATTCCATGGAATTCACAACTAAGCTACTTGAAGCCGGAGTAGCCGTTACACCCGGAGTTGGGTTTGGTAAACATGGAGAAGGCTATGTACGAATAACCTTTACGCAACCTAAAGAACGCATCAAAGAAGCTTGCGATCGCATTACAAACGCCATCTAACCCACATTTATTTTTACGCCATTTTTTGCATTAGTATTTATGCTGTCGTTATGGAAGGCAGTCAGTTGGTTAGTAATTGCTATCCAACTGAAATTATTAGTTGCCGCAGATGGGGTTTACGTGATTTTGTCGGCTCCTTGCGTTTGTAATCGAAGTAGAGGATGAAAATAAGAATAAAGATAAGAAATAAGCCCGCAATTTAAGAAGAATGTGGCGGTGAATTGGGGTTTATCTTTTGATGAAAGTTACGTTTTTGAGGTAGGCTAGTTCTATGCCTTCGCGTTCAAAGGCTTCTCTTATTGCTAGGTTGATTTGTTGTTGGACTGCGAGGTAGCTACCGTAGTCGGGTGCGTTGACGAAGTAGCTTATGAAGAATTTGAGGCTGTATTCTCCGAATTCGTTAAAGCTTACAAATTGGGGTGAAGCGCCCTCGATGTTGTTGATTATTTCTGAGATTATCCAGGGTATTTTTTTGAGTTTTTCGTTGGGTGTATCGTAGTTTACGCCTAGGTTGAAGACTATTCTTCTTTTGTGTAGTTTTCTAAAGTTTCGTATATATGTGGAGGTAAGTTCTTTGTTTGAAATTACTAGCTCTTCGCCTTGTAAGAGTTGGAGTCTTGTGCTTATTATGCCGATATTTTTGACTGTGCCACTGTAGTCGCCTACAAAAATAAAGTCACCGATTTCAAAGGGTCGGTCAAGGTAGATATATAGTGCACTAAAAAGGTCGCTTAGGGTGCTTTGGAGTGCAAAGGCTATGACGATACCGCTTATTCCCACGCTTGCAAGTGTGGTTTCCCATGCTCCGGGGAAATCAAAGAGGTTGAGAATTAGCAGAAAGGCAATGATAAAAATGACGCCTGTTATAACTTTTTTTAAGATAAAGGTGGAGTGTTTATTGTTTTTTCCGCCTCTTTGCACGGTCATGTCGACTAATTTATCAACAACGACTGTGGCAATTCTTGAAACCGCATAGGCGGCAAGTAGAATTTGTATAATTAAAAATACAATGGTTAGTATATAGCGGTGGGGATCGAGAAATGAAAGCGGCGCTATAGAAAATTGGATAACTAGAATGCCAATTAAGGTCATTATAACTATCTTGAAGGTTGCCGCTATTTCATCAACGAGGGTTGTTGCATTTCTTGCGGCCCAGCGATTGATGTATTTACTAAGAACGGCATATGAGACCCAGCCAACAGAACCAATTATAACAAACACTAAAACGGCAATCAAAAGTTCAGCAGTTGAGGAACTGATGTTTAACAAGTGCCCCAATTCGTCACTAAAGGTATGAATCGCAGTGCTGTTAACGTGATTTGCAGGTAAACTCATGTAGTCTCAAAATCCTTCATAGGACTTGTGGATTACAAGGCCAGTAAGTTCACATAGATAAATTTACTTCTCAACAAATGAAAAAAAGGTTGAAAAGCCGCTTATTTTGCAGCGGTTTTTGCAAGCTTCTTTAGAATTATGTCCTTAGCTATTGTGTAGGCAATTGAGTAGTCAAAGAGGCCCTGTGGTTCAGCAACGGCGCGTTTGATCATTTCTACTTCGGTTTTGATTTTTAGTTTACCAATGGATAGTGCACCGATACCCCAGACGCCAGGTTTGAACTCTTTATCATCGTTTGAACCTAAACCTTCCACACCTAGGGGGTTTATGGCGTTGATATCTGCGACGATTTTGGCTTTGGCTGTGCCAGCTAGATCTGCTGCACTAAGAAGCTGGATGCCTCCTGCACCTGCGGCAAGAATAATTTCGGCGTCTTTGATGGCTTGGGCTGTTTGTTCAGGTTTGCTGACTTCGACAACTTTGACGCATTGTGCACCGCATTCGGCGTTGATTTTGTCTGCTATGATTTGGCCCTTAGCTAGGCTACGGCTACTTATGGTTACGTCTGCTTTTTCTGCGGCGTAGATGCGGGCAGCTGTTTGTCCCACGGGTCCTGTGCCTGCTAAGACTGTGACTTTTTTGCCCTCTAGGGTGCCTAAGCCTCTTTCCATGGATGCGCCAAAAGTTTTGGCGACTGCGGCTGCTGCTGTGCTGTATCCGCCTCGGGGGTCAACAATGATGCTGTTTCCCCATGGAGCGGATTTCATGGCTTTCTGGGTTGCGGCGACAACTTTTTCTACTTCTTCAAAGTTGCTACCGTTGATGAAAATTTTGGTGTGTTTTGCGCCTTCAGGTCCACGGGGGAAGAGGAGGTCAAAGACTATCTTGGGTGCGTCTTCGCCGGTAACATTTTCGAATTTAAATATAGAGGAGTCGGGGAATACGTCTATGGCGACTAGTATATCAAAGGGGCTACAGTATTTGTCTGTGTCTAGGAAAAAGAAAACTGTTTTGTACGTTGGTTGTGCCAATTTAATTACACCTTACTCGTTTGTGATACAGTTTAATGATTTAAGAGTTAAGGTTTTTATTAATTAAGTCTTCTGAAATGAAGGTTCATCAATGATTCTTTAGGGATATACAAATTTGAATTCTTCAAGTCTAAGCCATAAATTTCAAGTTAAATCCATTAGCCAGTTTTTGAGGACCCAAAAGAGCCCAACCCAATCAAAATTGTACCAGCAGACAAAAATAGTCCGGCCAGTTCCGCCTTAGATGGCACATCAACAGGTGATCCTGCAACTGACGAGACCCCCTCTTCAGATGAAAAACCAAGCGCCATCAGCTTGCTGCTACAAGAACCAATGTAGATACACCCATTAGCTATCGCCAGCGAAGCATACAAAGAGCCCAAACGACCAATCTCATAACGCCAAAGCTCCACCCCCGAGGTCGCATTAAGAGCATACAAATGGCCATCACTGGCACCAAAAAAAATCGCTCCACTTGCAACAACAGGCGAAAACTCAATACCCCCATCAGAACAGACAACACCACAAACCCACTTTTTTGCCCCTGTTAGAGCATCAAAAGCATACATATACCCCTCACCCGTCCCCACATAAACACACCCATAAGCAACCGCAGGTGCAGTTGGAAAACCCTCTACCGTTTGATTCCACACCGTCCGCCCAGAAGAGGCCTCAATACAATAAACACTCCTAGTACCGTATAGAAAACTCTCACCTAAACCCGAAACGTAAACAAAATCACCCCAAACTACCGGAGGCAGATATACCTCGACGGTTGTTTCAGACTCCCAGATCGTATCGCCGGTATATGCATCAAGAGCAAGAACAGATGGCGAGTATAGGTCTGTGATGAAAAGTTTGCCGTCTGCAATTGCAGGTGAAGACGCTTGACCATTGAGCTTTTTTTGCCAGAGAATCTTACCGGTATTTACATCTAGCGCGGCAAAATGGCAGGTATCATCTGAGGGGTCGTTGTAATTTGTGTAATAGTAACCATCTTCGACCGCACAACATTTGTAGCCATTTATAGTCCATATTTGTTTTCCGGTAATGGCACTAACAGCGCCTTTTGTAGTATAAACAACGTTATTCTCAACAACAGGCGATGCATACAGCGTAGCTTCGTTATAGGACCTCCAGAGCAACTCACCTGTAGAGGCATCATATGCATCTAAACCAAACAGGCCCGTATAGATTAACTCCGTTTACTATAACAGGTGAACCACGGCTGTGTAAAACAGGGAAATTCGAGGCGGTTTCATGACTCCATAGTTTTGTGGGCATAGATAGAGGAGCAGAACTGTTTGTAAAACCCGAATTAGACACATCATAACGAAACATCGGCCAATCATCCCCTGATAAAACAGAATCAGAATCAGAAATAAACACAGATACCGCAAAAAAGACAAAAACTAGCGATAACAGCAGCACATGGTACTTAATAAAATGACAACTGCTCGGCGATTAACCATACGTATCTGTCGATAAATTTTCAGCAGTTCATATATTTTTGTTGGTGTTTAGCGGGTTTTTCGGCGACAATGCGAAACTCTATTAAATAGTAATAGTCAAAAATGATAGACTGTTTAGACGGTTGATAAGGGAATGCAGAACATAACGTCTGATAAGCAGATTACAGGTCTTCTATCTAAACTCTCAGAGGGCATTGCATATTGCAAGATATTAACTGATGAAAAAAACAATCCGGTTGACTGGCTCTACCTAGATATTAATGAGGCCTATGGGAAAATTAACAACCTCAAAAGAGAGGAGGTAATCGGTAGAAGAGCAACTGAGGTGTTTGCTAAGAAAAAGCAGAACATAGATAGTTTGATTCAGCTCTATGGCGCGGTCATATTGAGCGGTAAATCTAGCACCACCGAGCAGCAGTATTCTAAAGCACACAACAGAGGGCACCATAGCTCAGTTTACAGTCTTCAAAACGGTTACTTTGCGGTTGTTTTTAAAGAGATTCCATCACAGATAGAAACTGTAGAAGAACTAAGGCAAACAAAAGCGGATTTGGAGAGAAAAATACAAACCAGCACAGAGGAGCTAATTAAAGAAAGACAAAGGCTATATAATGTATTGGAAACATTACCATTCCATATTGTTTTGATAGATAAAGATCATAAAATATTGTTTGGAAACCGCATTTTTCGCAAAATTTTTGGCCAATATCAGGGAAAATACTGTCATGAAGTCATATTTAACCGCAATCAACCATGCGAAAACTGTGAAGCCTACAAAGCACTCAAAACCAACAAACCCATCCGATGGGAATGGATTGGACCCGATGGCAAATACTATGACAGCTTTAGCTATCCCTTCATCGATTATGATGGATCAACCAATATCTTAGAAGCCGTTATCGACATAACAGAACACAAACGCAACGAGACCGAACTCAAAAAATACCGTGACCAACTCACACAACAAGTTATTGAACATAAAAAAACCCTGCATGAAAATGAAGAACGCTGGGCCACGACCCTAAAGAGCATCTGTGATGCCGTGATAACAACCGATACTAAAGGCATAATCACATTCATGAATCCTGTTGCCGAAAAATTAACGGGATGGAGTGAAAAACAAGCAACAGGAAAACCCATAGAACAAATCTTTCACATAATAGATGAACAAACAAAACAGAAACCAAAAGATATAGTCACAAAAGTTCTAACACAGGGATTTATCACCGGTTTAGCTAACCAAACACTTTTGATACGCAAAGATGGCACCGAGATTCCCATTGCAGACTGCGGGACACCAATTATCACAGCTGACGGCATCATGCCCGGTGTTATTTTTGTTTTTCAAGATTGTAAAAAACACAGAAAAGCTCAAGAAGCAAACAAACGACAAGCCGCATTAATCGATCTAAGCCCCGTGGCAAATATTGTTCGCAAAATCGATGGCACCATAACTTTTTGGAGCAAAGGCGCCGAAAAAACCTACGGCTGGACCAAAACTGAAGCCGTAGGAAAATTTACCCATGAACTACTAGAGACTAAATTCACCCAACCCTTTGACACCATTATTTCAGAGTTGCAAAACAAACAAAGCTGGACAGGGATAGTTACTCAAAAAACTAAGGATAACCGCACCCGGACTATGCAAAGCTGGTGGCTTGTGGAAAAAACTGAACAGGGAGAAATCGAAAGTATTCTTGAGGCCAACATAGACATAACAGAAAGAGAACAAATAGAAAAAGAAATCTCCCGGTTAGCCAGCTTTCCAACCCTTAGCCCAAACGCCATACTTGAAGTAGATTTCGAGGGAAAAATAAACTACGCAAACCCTGCAACCGAAAAGTTGTTTCCTAACCTTAAAACAATGGGAATAAATCACGAGTTCTTTTCAGACTGGCAACATATCAAAGAAACCTTTGAAATAAAAAAAACAAACACTCTGGGAAGAGAAACAAAGATCGACAAACACTGGTATCATCAACAATTCTCCCTTGTGCCCCAAACCCAACAAATCCGCATCTACATTACAGACATAGATGAGTTAAAACAAACCGAACACGCACACGCCCAAGCACAACAAAAACTAGAAGAAAACACGGTTCTGCTTGAAGAATATGCTAACCAAATGGAAAAACTCGCCGAACAAAGAGCACGACAACTCCAAAGTGCAGAACGTCTAGCAGCTATTGGGCAAACCGCCAGTATGGTTGGACATGACATTCGAAACCCTCTGCAAGCCATAACCAGCGACATGTATCTTATCTTAGAAGAAATCAAAACCATGCCAGACAAACAAAGCAAACAAGTCATAACCGAGAGCATAGACTCAGTCAACCACAACCTAAACTATATCAACAAAATCATCAGCGACCTCCAAGACTACACAAGACCCCTCAAACCCAACGTTCAAAACACAAACCTCTCAGACCTGATTTTAAGCACCCTATTAACCATCAACGTCCCAAAGAGCATTGAGGTCACAATAGACAGCAAACAAATCCCCATCCCTATCAAAACCGACATCAGCTATATACAAAGAATTCTAACAAACCTTGTAACTAACGCAGTTCAAGCAATGAAAGAAAAAGGCAAACTAACAATAAAAACAGACGTAGAAAACAATGTGGCAACAATAAGCATACAGGACACGGGAATAGGCATCACCAAAGAGGTCAGCAACAAAATGTTCACACCTCTATTTACCACCAAATCAAAAGGTCAAGGGCTAGGTTTAGCCGTTGTTAAACGCCTCGTAGAAGCACTAAACGGCACCATCACATTTGAAAGCGAAGCAGGCAAAGGGACACGATTCACCGTTGAACTACCCCAAACAACCTTCTCAGCAGATCCATAAAAAAGTTAGGCGATTTCAGATGAGTCCCAAAGAAACTGGAAATACTCTCGTGCAAACCCCACTAACCCCACATGATTACTCCAAATAACAAGGCTAGGTTTATCCTCGCCTAAAAACAGCATTGCCTCTTTACCATCTGCTATGATGCCCCCGCCAAACATGTGATCACGAATACGCAATGCACCCAAACCGGAGTATTTTTTGATGAACTGCCAATCCTCTTTTTTGCCCGCGGCCATCAACTTCATGGTGACAGACTTTTTGAGTCCCGAACCAAGCAACGGCTCAGCAAGTGCAATCAGGGGTTTAGCGAACTCGGGCGCGGCAACCACAATTTCCACTGAGGCTTTCTTAAAAATCTCCTCGAGCTTTGTGAGTACCGCCTGTTGGCCACGCAAAATAAGCATATCAGGTCGCTCAACAAGTTCACGCTTCTCATAGAGAGGCTGGAGAGTTTCAACGATAGTATTTTCCCAGCTGACATATTTGTCTTCAAGACGCAACTTGGTTGATCGGGCAGCTTCTAGGGGAGGCACGGGATAGTATTTAAAGGGACGACTTTCGCCGCTTTTAATCCAGCCTTTCTCTTTGAGGCTGTTTAGGACCTCATACATTTTACTGTAGGGTACACTGGCTTGACTGCTAATTTCCATAGCCGTCATCTCGCCACCAGCTAGCAGAACTATGTAGGCGTCGATTTCGTAGGCGTTTAGGCCCATTTCTCGCAGGGTACTGCGGGTTTCCTCATTTGCTGTCATGCTTTCCCCTCAATCACCGTAGGAAACGTTTGGAAACCTTATTATCATCATTGACTCTTAAGCCCTTCGAAAAGAAAGTAGTCTATCCTCCAGAAGGCACTGATATGAAAGATATTAAACAGACTCAAAGTATCTGTCCTGAATGCCTCAAACCTCTTGATGCAACCATCTATGAGGATCAAGGCAAAGTATTTATTAAAAAAACCTGCCCTCAACATGGGCCATATAGTGAACTCTATTGGTCGGACTATGACCAATATGTTCGGGCTGAAAAGTTTCGTTGTGAGGGCACAGGTGTTGAGAATCCTCACACTGAGAAAAAACTAGATTGCCCAAGTGATTGTGGTATTTGCCCCCAGCATAAAAGCCACACTGCGCTGGCAATCATAGATATTACTAATCGATGTAACCTTAAATGCCCCGTCTGCTTTGCCAATGCAAACTATGCCGGCTATGTCTATGAGCCGACAATGGAGCAGATTGTGGATATGCTAAAGAATCTGCGTGAAACCAAACCGGTACCAGCGCAGGCGCTTCAGTTTAGCGGCGGAGAACCGACCATTCGCAAAGAACTCCCCGATATGATTCGTAAAGCAAAAGAGCTTGGCTTTAACCATGTGGAGGTTAACACCAATGGGTTGCGCTTAAGCCAAGATGTAGAGTTTTGTAAACAACTAAGAGAAGCCGGGGTCAGCACTATCTATCTACAGTTTGATGGCCTAACCCCAGAAGTTTACAAGTACATCCGCGGTGTTGATTTACTTGATATAAAACTAAAGGCGATTGAGAATCTACGGGCCGCGGGCTGGAATAGTGCAGTACTTGTGGTCACATTAGTAAAGGGTGTCAATGACAACCAGTTAGGCGATATTATTGATTTTGCCGCAAAAAACAGCGATGTTATCAGATGTATAAACGTCCAACCTGTCTCACTATGCGGACGTCTGCCTGCTGATGAGCGTGAAAAGATGCGCATAACCATTCCTGACTTTATGGCAAAAGTTGAAGAACAAACCCAGGGCGTTATCAAGGTCAGCGATTTCTATCCGATCCCAGTTGTGGTTCCTGTCTCCAAAGCAGTGGGTGCCATTAAAGATAAGCGCTATGTCGAATTCACAGCACATCCCCACTGCGGCATGGCTACCTTTGTATTTATCGAAAACGGAAAAATCACACCCATCACGCGCTATGGCAATATTGAAAAATTTGTCAGCACCCTGCAAAGTGTCTATGATGATGCCGCAAAAAACAACAAAAGCAAAGCTAAACTCCGTCTCATTGGTGCGGGTCGGCATATAAAATTCAGTTTTCTGCGCAAATATGTGCTAAAAGTGTTGGTGAATGGCGACTATAAATCACTAGGGGACTTTGCACGCTCAGCTGTGCTGATTTCATCTATGCACTTTATGGATCCCTACAACTTTGACCTCGAACGCATCCAAAATTGTGTTATACACTATGCTGTACCAGGGGGACGCATCATACCGTTTTGCACCATGAACTCTATTCACCGTGCTGAGGTGGAAAAGAAATTTGGCATGCCCATTAAAGAGTGGCAAGATAAGCATAAGGTTGAAATAAGCCAGACAGTCTAGATGTGAATTAAAACTATTTAGCAAGGTGAAAAAATCAATGGGTGGAAAAAAGAAGCTCGGCATAAAGCAGATGGAAAAACAACAAGAAGATAAAGCTGATGATAAATCAAAAGACAAGAAAGACAAAAAGGCAGGGGGTCCCCCACAGAAGAAAACAACCATCAGCATCATGGCTCCCGATGTCAAGGATGATAAAATCGTTGCAGAAGTCAAAAAGATGAACGTACTGACACCATACGCAGTTGCAACACGCTATGGTATACGCATCAGTGCAGCAAAAGACTTCCTTGAGCAACTAGAAAACAACGGTGCAATACAACTCGTCTCTGGAAGCCATAGCTTAAAAATCTACAAGCCAGCCGCGTAAGCGGACTTGTGCTTTTTAATTTTTTGGAGTTTATTCACTTGAGTTTTCCTGAAAAAGTATACACCAACAAAGAACTTAAAGCGGCTAGGTTGCTCATAGATCAAGGATACAAACACGACCTAAGTATTGATGGCAAATCCGACTTTATCAAAAAAGTCAAAGAAGCACTCGAACATCTAAAAACTGCAGACTATTACGAATATTTACAGACCTACATCCGAAAGATCGTAGAAATTGATGGTATGACTCAACTTCGTGAAACAGAGGTTTCCATCTGGGCAAACAAGTTCGCAGTAGACAATCCAGTAGATGCCGCCAGTCTTTTTGTTCAAAAAGCATCCAGCATGCATGAGTATATGCAAGGCAAACTCTACTACGGAGGTCCCGCAGAAAAACGTTCAATCGCTAAGCGCGTAGAGTTTCTAGAGGCCCTCAAAGACAAAAGTAAAGATAAAGAAATTAAAGAAGAATGTGAACGACTCCTAAAGCTGTGGAAAGACAGCTCCCTATAACTTTTTAAGATGAAAGAAGAACCACTTTGATAGTTGAACCACTTTTAACCTGCTGGAACAACTCCAAGTTACTTGTAATTTTTCCCAATATGCTCACAGGACTATAGGGCTGGCTCTTACCATAGAAAACACACAATGCACCACCCATGGGCCAAAACGCAATAGTCCCTGCCTCAACAATGGGTTTAGCTTTTTCTTCACCCATCTTTAGAGGAATCTCAAAATAAACCTCCTCTTTCCACAAAGCAGCCCGGCCCTCCATGGGCAATTTGCGCACAATAGCATCTATAGTTCGTGGCGCTAAAAAGCGAACAAGTTCACCTTCAGCTTCACCTAAAGCTTCAATGAGAAACTTAATTTTTATGCGGGAAACGCCTTCATCATTACTCATTTGCATACCCCTTTAGAAAATAACAAATTATAGAGTGTATGGTCAAAGGGTAATTTAACGTTATCTCAAATTTACTCAACCCAACTATATAGTCAAACATAGGTGTAATGTGTAAACTTGCCTGATCACTTTTATGAACGCCATAGAGAATACAAGTAGAACCAAAAGGGTATAGCTACTTATACATGTTATCTGTCCGTCGCCGGTTAAAGAAGAGTGAGGGTTGTTTTGCCGATGAATTCTATCTCTTCCTCGGTTACTTCGGGATGAATGGGCAGAGAAAACACTTGTTTAGCCGCTTGCTCGGTTTCTGGCAATGTTTGGGCGTCATAGTTGTTGCGGTAGAAGGGCATAGTATTGACGGGGTTTATGTAGTAAGCTTCGGCGCCGATGCCTTTGGCTTTGAGATCGTTTAGGAGTTTGTCGCGAGCATCTGGAGTACCTTGGATTAGTCGAGCGGTGTAGAGGTACCAGCTGTGTTTGTTCTCGGGGGTTTCGTAGGGCAAAACAAGTCTATTGCTTTGTTGTAGAATTTTGGTGAGTTGTTCAGCGTTTCTGCGGCGTCTTGCGACAAACGAGGGTAATTTTGTTAACTGTACATTAGCTATGGCGGCTTGTAATTCTATCATGCGGTAGTTGTTACCCAGCATTTCTGAGGCGTACTTGGTTTTTTCACCATGTGTACGTATCATGCGAAGGATTTCATCGAGTTTATCACTGTTGGTTGTTATAACTCCGCCTTCTCCGGCCATCATATTTTTGCTTGCATAGAGACTCCAACAGGCAACATCAGCAAAGGAACCGACAGGTTTGCCTGCATAGGTGGCGCCATGCGCTTGAGCGGCATCCTCAACTAAGCCCAAACCGTGTTTGTCAGCGATTTCCCGCAGGGGTTTCATGTCAGCAGAGAATCCGTAGAGATCCACAGGGAGGATGGCTTTGGTTTTTTTGGTAATAGCTTTCTCTACTGCTGTGGGTGAGAGGTTGTAGGTTTTTGGGTCGATATCTACAAAGACGGGTTTGCCACCTGATAGAGCCACGGCTTCGGCGGTTGCAACAAAAGTAAAACTGGGCAAAATGACCTCATCATCACGTCTGACGCCTACTGCCATAACTGCGGCGTGTAATGCGGCGGTGCCGGTGTTAACAGCAACCGCGTGTTTGGTACCTGCGAACTCTGCAAATGCTTTTTCAAATTCTAAGACTTTAGGTCCAGCGCCTAGTGCGTTTGTTAGGGGGCCTTTACGCATAACTTCTAATACAGCTTGGACTTCTGCTTCATCTGTTTGCGGTTTGTTAATGGGTATCATTTTTACCAGTCTCCTTTTGTTTACTGTTACTCGAGTATTTAAAAACAGGTCAAGTTAGGGCAGTTATTACTCTATGGGCATATGTTGGGTGATCTTGTAGTCTACTATGACTCTGATGCCTGATTGTCTAAATGTTTCATCAAGTTCGGGGTCGCCTGTGTCTACTCGTAGATGTTTGAATTTGGCTAGTTTGCTTTTGGTGGCGATGACAAAGATATTGTTTATACCTACTTGGCGGATGACTTTGGGGCTTATTTGTTGGTTGCCTCTGCCAAATATGAAGCCCTGGCCGCCGATGGGTGTGACAATGATTTTTGTAGGTTTGGTGTTTATGTGGATTAGGATTTGTTTTTCGCTTACGTCTTGGGCAATTATTTGTTTATCTAAGAATAAATCGACACCCAATAAGGTTTTTTTCTGATCCATTAGATCAGCAACGGTGCGAGTGGTGGTCCCTGGACCCACAATATAGAGGACGCCGGGTTGCATTTCTTCTAGGATGTAGAGAGCGATTGCCGCTTGGTTTTCTACTTCGTTTTCGGTGATGGGGCTCTCCATTTTATTGCCCTGAATTAGATGTGGCTCAAAAGGACTCAGCATATAACCATACAATTTCGCGGAGAGATGATTCTCTCGGAAGGCTTGTTCGTCGATATCCATAACTTCAGCTTCTTGTAACGGTAGTCCGTTCCATAAATACTCAATCACAACTCTAGCGGCTGCCTGTGGGCTGGTTGCAAAAAGAGCACTGTGCATCTTGACACCTGTGGGCACTCCCAGCACCGGTAAGGTCATACCGATGGCTTTTTGGATGTCCCGTGTTGTGCCATCTCCGCCGCAGTAGACCAGTAAATCTACGCCGGCTTCAGCAACGGCTTTGGCAATGCTTTGAGTGTCTTTGGGGGTAGTTTTTGGTTTAGTTTCGCCGATGACTTTGTAGGTGTAGCCTAGCTTTTTTGCTTCAGTTTCACCCATGTTTGCGGCGCCTACAATCAGTTTGAGGTGGGGTCTAGCAGACAAGAGTTCGGTTAGGAAGGTTTGGGCGCGTTTTGTTGCGATGGGTGCAGCGCCCAGAGCTAGGGCTTGTTTGAGGGTTTGTTGTCCGTCTGTGCCTTTTAAGCCGACGGTGCCGCCCATGCCTGCTATGGGGTTTATGATAAAGCCAAGGGTTTTGTTTGGAATTGAGGGAGGTGGTTTGGTGATCAAAAGTATCATCATTAGTGGTGGCTGAGGGTTAATAAAAGAAAGGGCAGGTTTTTTGGAAAGGGAGGGAGAAGGAGGATGATTGGGGTTAGTAGGTTTCGCATCCGATGTATTGTTTTGTGATGTCGTTGAGCCAGGGGTAGAGTTTGCGTAGTTTTTCCATTGATTGGGCTACTTTTTCTGCGGGGTATTCGTAGGGTTGGAGGTGTCCGTTGAAGTATTCGTCGTATGCGGACATGTCAAAGTAGCCGTGGCCTGTTAGTGCAAATAGCAGGGTTTTTGTGGTGTTGGTTTGGGTGCATTTTCGGGCTTCGTCGCAGACTGCTTTGATGGCATGGGTTGATTCTGGGGAGGGTATGATGCCTTCTGAGCGGATGAAGAGTTTGGCGGCGTCAAATGCGTCTACTTGGTTAACTGAGAGTGTGGTTATTTGTTTTTCTTTGGCTTGTACGCTCATGGTTGGGGCGATGCCGTGGTAGCGTAGTCCGCCTGCGTGGATGGGTGCTGGCATGAAGTCGTGGCCTAGGGTGTACATGGGTACTAGGGGGGTTAGTTTGGCGGTGTCGCCGTGGTCGTAGGTGTAGTAGCCGCGGGTTACTTTGGGGCATGCGGTTGGTTCGACGGCTATGAATTGGGTTTCTTTGGGGGCTTTTTTGGAGACTTTGTCGTAGTAGAAGGGCCAGTATAGTCCGCTGAAGCTACTTCCGCCGCCTATGCAACCATAGACGATGTCGGGGTATTCTTCGATTTGTGCTAGTTGTTTTTGTGCTTCTAGTCCGGCTACTGTTTGGTGCATGCAGACGTGGTTGAAGACGCTTCCGATTGTGTAGTTGGCTTTTTTGCCTGTTTTTTCGCTTTCTAGGCTGTCTTCGACGGCTTCGCTTATGGCGACGCCTAGGCTGCCTTTGTTTTGGGGGTCTTCGGCTAGGATGTTTCTGCCGGCTTGGGTTTGTTGGCTGGGGCTGGCATATACAGTTGCTCCAAATGCGTTCATCATGGCTTTGCGGTAGGGTTTTTGTTCGAAGCTTGCGCGGACCATGTAGACGGTTGCTTCTATGCCAAATATGCTGGTGGCAAATGAGAGTGCGCTGCCCCATTGTCCTGCGCCGGTTTCGGTTGTGACGCGGGTGATGCCTTCTTTCATGTTGTAGTATGCTTGGGGTACGGCGCTGTTGGTTTTGTGGCTGCCTGAGGGTGAACTTCCTTCATATTTGTAGTAGATTTTGGCGGGGGTTTTTAGTGCTTTTTCGAGGCCTGTGGCGCGGAAAAGGGGGCTGGGGCGCCAGATTTTGTAGATTTCTCGGACTTCATCGGGGATGTCTATCCAGCGGTCTTGGCTGGTTTCTTGTCCGATGATGGCTTTGGGGAATATTTTGGGGACTATGCCGACGCCGGGTTTCCCTGTTTCTGCTTCGATAAAGGGTGGCAGGGGGTGGGGTAGGTCGGGGACGATGTTATACCATTGTTTTGGTATGTCAGATTCGGGGAGAAGGATTTTTTTGTCGGGCAATTTAGTTCGCCTTTGCTGTGATTGGTTCTTTGTTTGATTTATTTAAGGCTTTTCTGTACAGTTTTGTACATGGTTAGGTTGTTTTTGTTTCTAATGTAGTGTATAGGCGAGATAGTTTGATTTTGAGCTCTTGTTAGCAGTGTTGTGTTGTGGGGGGTTATAGGTTGTTAGATTTTAAAAACAGGGCATGTAGATACGCATTTATACTTTAATGTACAAAATATTACATGAGAGAACATAAATGTGGGGAAAAATTGAAACACAACTCCAACAATACCCCGAACGCCTAAAAGTTACACGCGTACTTATCGAAAACGGATTATCAGTCAAAAACAATAAAATCTATGTCAACAAAATCGAAATCCCACCAATCCGAGTTGCCCGAGCCGCAAACGTTGATCGCCGCACAGTCAACGAAACCCTAAGCAGCATCCACAACAACCCCGAACTACGCATGATATTTGAACAAATCCGCCCCGCAGGCCACAGCCTAAAAGAAATCGCCAAACACCTCAACTTAGGCGTTGTAGAAATCACCCCCACAAACGCCACCGGCCTGGGCATCCTATCCAACACCGCAGTAATCCTCAACAACGCAGGACTCAGCATACGTCAAGCCATAGTAGACGACCCCGAACTCTCACCCGAACCCAAACTAACATTTATCGTAGAACGCAAAATCCCAGGCGAACTGATCCCCGAGTTACTAAAAGTCCCCGGAGTAGCCAAAATCTCAGTATACTAACACACAACCAACCTTCCAAAAACAACATCAAAACGCTCAAACTAGAACAATATTCAATACAAAAACTAATCTGCGAGATTCACATATAACCTACAAAGACATTAAAAATATGCAGAGGGGCACAATACAATGGAAGTACTACTATCAATTAAACCAAAATCTTCTGAAAAAATCTTCTCAGGCGAAAAAAAGGTTGAATTCAGAAGAAAACTACCCAAAGAACATATCGACCGAGTATTTGTTTATGAAACCACCCCATCACAAAAAATTGTGGGCTGGTTTAGCATAGAAACCATTCATTCAGGCACCCCAGAAGAAATTTGGGAGAAGTGCAAAGAAACAAGCGGCACAACCAAAAAGAAATTTGACACCTATTGCAAAGACGTCGACATAATCTATGCACTTGAAATTAAAGAAGCAGTAAAGTTAAAATATGAAAAAGATCCGTTCAAACTTTTTTCAGGTTTTAAACCCCCGCAAAGCTTTGCTTACGTTGACGGATCACTCATCTTAAAGGACAGCAAAAACAAATAACCAAACAGCAAAAGCATGCCGCCAGCAACAACTATTTAACCAAACAATAGATCTGCTTAACCAGAATCGTCACAGTACGCTAGTTGCTATCTGCCAAGCACCGCTCGTATACAAAAGCATCAACAAAAATATTAAGAAAATAAAAAGAAAAGGGTTATTTTAGAGGCACATACATTGAAGAACGAGAAGCACCGATACCAGGGGTACCATGGCGGACAGGTTTGTTTGTTATGGCAAACTCGCCAAGATAGTGGCCGATCATCTCAGGTCTTATGTCTACGCCGACAAATTCTTTACCGTTGTGTATGCTGATTTTTGCGCCAACCATTTCAGGTAGCACAATGAGGTCGCGAACGTGGGTTTTTATACCGCTTTCTTTGGTGATTTTGGCTTCTTTGGCTGTGCGTAGTTTCTCAAGTAGGATGCGCTGTTCGGGTGTTAGGCCGCGTTGGAGGCTTCTTCTTTGTCGTGACGGGAGCAGGTTGATGAATTCATCCATAGACATGCCTGAGAGACTCTCGAGGCTGTGTCCACGGTAGCTAAATTCTTTGGGCATTTTTTGTTTCTCCTGTTAATTTTTATCCTCGGATGGCCCGTTTCTTTTTCTGGCCGGGTCCGCGGGCGGCGATTAAGCCGACTTTTTGTCCTGGTGGAGCACCATGTGAGGTTGTTGTTGTTCTGCGAGCGCTCTTTTTGCTACTACCATAGGGGTGTACGGCTGGAACCATCTTTCTGCCGCTTGTACGTGGGTACTTGTGGCCTTTGGCTTTCATGAGGTGATATTTTTCACCGGCTTTAAGGAACGGTTTCTCGATGCGTCCAGAAGCTGAAATGACACCTACTGTAGCTAAGCAGTAATCGTTGACGTAGCGGGTTCGGCCTGAGGGTAGACGGATCATGGTACCCTGGGGGGTGTGACCGACTACTGTTGCATATGCACCTGAGCTACGAGCCATTTTGCCGCCGTCTCCGGGGCGAAGTTCAAGATCGCAGACTAAGGTTCCTTCAGGCATTTTACCCAATGGAATAATGTTACCGATTTCAGCGGGTGCTTTTCCGCCGTAGACTATTTCCTGACCGATAAAGACGCTCTCAGGTGTGATGCTATACATCAGTGTGCCGTCTTCAAATTCAACTAGTGAAAGGGGTGAACCTCTTCCAGGGTCATGAACTAAGTCCACTATGACACCTAGGAGTTCAATTTCAAAAGATTCCTTTGGAGCAATTGGTGGATACTTTGCGGGTGCAACACGTTTATGAGTTGAGGCGCGGAAGTTTTGCCCGCCGCGACCCCGTCTTTGAACACGAATACGTTTTCCCATAGTCAAGCCTTCTACAAATTATTAGAGGATTCCAAGTTTTATTGCGATGTCGGAAGCTTGGAATTCAGGTGTGAGCTTCACGAATGCTTTTTTGACACCCTGGGGTGTGATAAGTACGTTAACGTCTTTTACTTTAACTTCATACATGACCTCGACAGCGCGTTTAATGTCAGCTTTGCCTGCTTTTGAGTTGACCATAAAGATAAGCTTGTTCTCTTTTTCAACCATGATGCTGGCGGATTCAGTCATTAGGGGGTAGTGGATTATTTCATCTGGCTTCATTAGGCTGATTCTCCATAAAGAGTTGTTAATTTGTCTATTGCACCGCTAGTCCAGACGGTTAGTCTGCCTGGATGAGTTCCCGGAGCGAGCATTTCAGTGTTGAGGCTATTGACAGTAGCTACTTGCACACCAGGGATGTTGCTGGCGGCGTTTGCTAAACTTTTATCGTCAACCACCACGATGAGGGGGCCAACGGCTTGTTTCATCTTACGGCCTCGGCGTTTGCCTTTGCCTGCGCGGACACTGCGGCTGTCTCTGACGCGTGTAAGTTCAGCATCAAAGCCAAAGCTTGCAAAAACTTCTTCAACTTCTTTGGTTTTTGACAAGCCTTCGATGGTGTCCTCGACAACTAGGGGCAACCCGATGACTGTGTCAACTTTGTGTCCGCGGGCGGCAACAACTTCTTTTTCAGATGTTGCAGCGATGGCAGATATCAAAGCGAGTTTAGCTTCTTTTTTGGGTATGTCTTTAACTATGATTTTTTCTACACGTGGTGGATGGGGTTGTCTGCCTTTAACGGTGCTTGGAGCAAAGGCTGCTTTGCCGCTACCGCCTTTAACGCGGGGAACACGTGCGATGCCGCTACCGGTTCCGCGTGATTCAGCAGTGGTTTTCTTGCCGGCCATGGGGTCTCTGCCCTGTGGCTGAATACGTTTAGATTGTATAGCTAAGACTGCGCGTTTAATCACATCAGGTCTTAGCGGGGTTTGGAATACTGCGGGAAGAGTTATTGTTCCCTTAGCTTTGCCTTGTAAGTCAAAGATTTCTGCGGTTTTCTGTGCCATACGTCATTCAACCTATTTTCCTTGAGGAGACTCCAGTGAGATATATGTTACTTGTGGTGGTGCTTCAGGGGCTTCTGTTGGAGGCCGTGCAGGAACGCGGAGGCGAATCATACGTTTTTCAGTACCAGGGATACTTCCATCTATTAGGATGTATGGTCCTTTGATTTCGCCATATCGGATGTAGCCGCCTTTAACGGTGACTTCTTTACCATCTTTGCCGATTTTTAGAATACGTTTGTTAAATTCGATTCTTTGATGGTAACCGGTTTGACCTGCACGTGCAATGCTGTACATGAGGTGGTGTGGATTCCATGGACCCAACGTGGCGATGCCTCGTTTGGTTTTTCTACCTTTGTGTTGTAGCTTGGTTACGCCCCAGCGTTTAACTGGACCTTGGAAACCTTTACCCACTGTTACACCTGCAACATCGATGTATTGACCGTCTTTGAAGACTTCTTCAGGTGCAACGGTTTTTCCAAGAAGTTGTTTAGCGTATTCGAATTGTTGTGCAATGCTTCCGCCGCCGATTTGAACTTCGCAGGTCTCTGGCTTCTTTTTGGAGAGACTGGTCTGGGTCGGCTGAGTTGCGGTTATAACACGTACAAAATCGGTACGTTCAAGGTTATCTTGAATTTTCTGAAGCATTTCTTCGGTGTTGAAGGCATCTGGCAAGACCAAAAGGCGATCAAGCTCAGTTGGAGGTTCCTTCATCCAAGCTTCAGTTATGTTTTCTAAACCGTAGGGGGTCTTTGTGTAGGTTCTTATACCGCAGATAAGAATCGGCGGCGTTTCTAATATGGTTGTGGCCCGCATAACTTCTTTACCAAAGTTTGGTGACCGTTTATGGTCTTCGATAGTAAAGATGTAGGTCATACCTGCCTTGTAGGCTGAAAATCCTAAAAGCCTAGGTGAGTCTGACTTTATCTGAGGCCAGTATCTAATACGTGCTACTGGTTTCTTAGCACGATGCCTCGGTAAGTAGGCTAATGAACCATGTCTTGGAGCATGATGTTTACGATGTCCCATTGATCATCCGCTTCGCGCCTTTAGCAAATAGTACAACGAGTTATAAACCTTGCCATAACGACGTAAACAAGCGGTTATGATGTTTAGAACACAATTACCGTCAATCAACTTTGATCTAACAACCATAGAAGGTTGTTAGTGGTCAGCTATCGTTTGCAACACTACCGACAACCGTTTAAGAGGTATACCCTAATACTTACCAATTACCCAAATAAAGGGCACTCAAAGATGCCAAACAGTTCGAAATGTGTATGAGAGAAAGTTCTGAATTTCATTCCAAGTCAGCTTGGATTTACCGTGTTTACGGT
Organism: Candidatus Bathycorpusculum sp.; assembly: GCF_009778815.1. Lineage (NCBI taxonomy): Archaea > Thermoproteati > Candidatus Bathyarchaeota > Bathyarchaeia (SeqCode) > Bathyarchaeales (SeqCode) > Candidatus Bathycorpusculaceae > Candidatus Bathycorpusculum > Candidatus Bathycorpusculum sp. The sequence goes on along the minus strand of NZ_WRFL01000001.1, from coordinate 80,116 downwards.
TCACAAACAGTACAGGGATTTCTCTAACTTGGAAATTTCTAAGGGCCGCTTGTCGTATGGTTTCAATTTGGATTTCATAGGTGTGGCTGTGCAGATTATTGATGACTTCTCTGAGAAAAATAGTGGCGTAGCAACGATAGCCGCTGGTGCAGTCTTTAAGATCCAATCCCAACGAAGTTCGGGCGAGTGTGTTAGCGGTTTTGCTAATGAGTTTTCGTGAAAGGGGCCAGCCCAGGATTTTACCGCCTTTGCTGTAGCGGCTACCTATGACTATGGCACATTCGTATTGTTGCATTACTGCTAATAGTTTGGGCAGGTCTTGGGGATTATGGGAGTAATCAGCGTCCATGGTGAGAATGTATTTTGGCGGCTGGTTTTGTGAGAGAAAAATTTTAAAGCCATCAGTTATAGCAGTGCCTAAACCCAATTTTTTGGGTCGACTACAGAGAAACAAATTGGAATATTTGGTTTGTTTTTCCTCTACGATCTGAGCGGTTCCATCGGGGCTTGAATCATCTATCACCAGGATGGATAGGTCCAAATGCAGGTTTTCAATATCTTCAATCAGTTGAGCTATGTTGTCAGCTTCACCAAATGTTGGCAATATTACGCCTATCTCAGAGTGATTAACGTTCTCGACTAATTGATAACCCATTAAAATGACTCATAAATAGAAAAGGAAAGAAAATTAATAAACATTAAGAATATCCGCCACTACGACTATTCCCTTGCTTAACCAACAGTAGATACAGATGATCAATGCAAGTATTTGCGGTGTACATACTTACACTTAAAAGCAGAGCGCTATTGTGCAAGGGATTATTAACTGAAATTATTTGCATAAATTACTTGATTAAAATCATATTAAGAAGAGCAGGTTTGGAGACCCCGAGGGGCTTCCAAGTTGTTGGTGAACCCAACAATCAGTTATGAATTGTTTTATTCGGTTTCAATTCTGGGTGCTAAGAAGAATGTTAGTTTGCCCTCTTTGGTCTGCTGAAAATCGATTTTGACTGGCATATCGGTTGAGAATTCTAGGGTTGCGATGTCACTTGTTGCTGAAGCGGCTTTTATAATCTCACTGAGATAGCTGAGGCTAAAGGTTGCTTTAGCGTTTTCCTTGACTTCAAGATCCAACAGTGCATCGTTGCCTTTTTGGATGGTTATAGTTGCGCCCATGATGTCACCTGATGCGCTCAGGGTGAGTTTTTCGGGTTCGGCTTCGATTTTAACGTGATCACTCACTAGTTGTGCGTCCTCTATTGCTTGGCTAAGACCAGTGGTGGTGGTTTTGGCTTTGATGTTAAAGCTGATTTTAGGTGTTGGTACTTCTTCCTCGCTTGGTTCAAGCAGACTCATGGTGAATTTGCGGACGTACTTTCCGGTTATGCTGACTTGGAGTTTACCTGTTTTTTCATCAAGACAAAGCTCGACAGCTTCTTCTTTACCAGCACGTTTGAGAAGCTTGAGAAGTTCACTTATATTGAGACACATTTTGCTGGACTGGGGAGCGTCATATTCTTGGAAGATACTTTTTGGCCACTCAAAGTCGATCATAGCGACACGGGATGGATCCATCGCGCGCAATTTGAGTCCATCGGGTTCGATTTTAAATGTGGCTTCATCGACCAAAATAGAGATGGCAGTTGCCATGTCTCGAAGTAATTTAGCATCAGACACTTTAAGCTTAAACATTAACCTCTCTTCCTCGCTCACAGCATACAGTACAGTTATATTTAGCTTATCACTGCGGTTTGGTTAATAAATTTGTTTGAAAACTTCGATACACTTACCGAGAGATCAAAGAGTTCTGCTCTGCATCCAAGAACAAAAAGGAAAATATGCTCAAAGAAACCTTGTGCACAACATAGAACTGGGCAGAAAGATACCAAACAAGGTTTTGCTTAGCTGAGGGTGTTTTGCCAACATAAAAAGTAAACAGCGCGTTCTCTTACCAGCTCAGGTTAGAGCGGGCGTAGGCATTAGATGCCAAGCGGGATAGTTTGGGTTTTTTGCGGGTCAAGGTTAAATTGGTGGTAGTTTACATACCATTCATATCGGGCGAGTATATGGGGTTGGATTCTAGAGAATTTGTCTATCAGCTGTTTAGTGAGTTCTACAGTGATCCCGCTAATGCTGTGCCTGCTCCGCCTCTGGCGCATCAACGTGAATTTGGCTATCTCATGTTTAGAGAAAAATTTATGGTGCGTCATAGGCGTTTTGAGCAAATTGCCAACTTTCGAGTTGTTTTAGCTGATACGGTGCCTTCAGATGTCTATCATAGTTGTGCCTATTATGATAATCCAGATTTTGATATGGATAAAAAGGGTTGGATAGGCAGTGATGTGGTTTTTGATATAGATGCTGATCACATACCCACCGCTTGTAATAAGATTCATGATGAATTTCGCTGTGTAGCATGTGGCTTTGAGGGCCGGGGCACAACACCTGAGGTTTGCCCTTGCTGTGGAGCTACAAAGTTTGAAACAAAAATCTGGGCATGTGATCTTTGTATAGCATCTGCACGTAACGAAGTTGCTAAACTGCTTGACATGTTGGAGAATGATTTTGGTTTTGCCCAAGATGAGGTTAGAGTGTTTTTTTCGGGACACCGCGGCTACCACATACATCTTGAAAGCGAAACCATACGATCCCTAGATGCCATGGCAAGAAGAGAAATCGTCGATTACGTAACCGGCTTGGGGTTAAGTCTCTTGGAGAAAAATAAACCAAAACCCCAAGAAGAAAAACCGCAAAAAAAGCCCAGTGTAAAGAAATTTAATCTGCACAATTATGGCTGGAACCGCCGACTAAAACGGGGCATGCAAACCTTTCTTGAAAGTGCCCTGCCCGCAGATCTCAAAGAAGCAGGATTACAAAACAAGACCTTACTTGAGAGCAAAGAAACCATTATCAAACGTGCTATAAACGAAGGTTTGTGGGAAAGCATCCCAGGCGTCAGTGTTCAGACATGGCTAAAGCTCACAGAGCATATTCGCCAAGAGCAGGCAGCCAAAATTGACACCGTGGTTACCACTGACACTCATAGGCTCATCCGTATGAACGGCACTCTTCATGGCAAAACCGGACTCAAAAAAGTCGAATTTAAATCTAAAGAACTACAAAGTTTTGACCCCTTTACTGAAGCGGTAGCTTTTAAAAAGGGAAAAGTGAAAGTGTTGGTATCTGACGCACCAGAGTTTAGGATGAGTGGAGAAACATTGGGTCCATACAAAAACCAAACCGTTGAGCTACCTGTAGCTGCCGCGGTCTTACTCATATGCAAAAAAAGAGCTGAGGTGGCACCCTAATGTATAACCAACTCTATGCAGCTTGGCGCCGTGAAATCGATGACCCCACACTTGGGGGACTACAGCCAGATTTCTACCTCAAAATCACAGAGTACCTATCACACATTAAAGAAGAAAACACCAAACCCCTTGATAAAAAAACTGTTAAGGTTAATCTGCTGGAGCATGAAACTAAAAACGTAGAACACATGCTTAGCGAACTGTTGGAGCTACGGTACAGAAAAATCCTCAAAACCATCACCCGCCTCCACAGAGCCCCCATCGAACTACTCACTGAAGAAGAAACCAAGATGTGTCAAAATTTTGTCAGCTTTGCAGAGACCTACATGCAGTTTGCAGAGAACCTCAAACAGGGTGAACAAACACCCATAACAGTAACAACAAACCAAATCACCCAACCCGCACAACAAACATTACAGACCACTAAAACAGAATTCAAACCACCTGTGGCTCATGTCACTCATAAACGTTTAACGTTGCGTTTCACAAAGTCTATTCCAGCCATTATGGGTGCAGACATGAAGTCCTATGGACCCTTCACCGCTGAGGATGTGGCATCTTTGCCGACGCTAAATGCTCAGATTTTAATCAAGCAAGGACTAGCAACTCTAATCGAAGATAGCTAAACCCTTGCTAAGTCGGCAATATACAACCATTAGCGTCGGATTAAAATTAAAAAATACTGACCTGTAGCAGGTGCATACAGGCAGGAATTTGGAAAAATGATTAGCTGTATTCTCTAAAGGTATAGTTGCATTTAGTACAGCGCAGAAACTGGGTAGAGGACTCATCAGCACCACGAGTCTGTACCTGCCAGACATAAGCAGTATTATTATTGCAACGAGGACATTCAAACCGCACTGTTGGAAGCGTGCTAAGTTTCTGTTCCTCTTTACCGATAACTGCTACAAACTGTTGGGGGTTGTGCTGGATAACTTTTGAGGCCACTTTCTGGTCAACCTTTTCGACGGCATCAGGCTTTTTATAGCCACATTTTGGACAGGCAAGAACCAGTGTTGCTTCTTTTCCGCTTTTGGACTTTTTTGGTTCAAGACGTGAACCACACTTTGGACAAAATTCCATTTTGACCTTCCCTTTTGGGGGGAATTCCTTAGCGTAGGAGCTTTTATACCTTTCCAAATCACAGCAACAACTGGTGTATCGTGTACAGGAGTATTAGAGGCATATTTTCATCAATCGCTCAGATCTTAAAGTTAGTTTGAAGTTTACTTTAAAGCCGTTTTATCGACAAAATATGCAAGGGCTCAGTTTATTGGTTATTAGGGGTTAGTATGGTTAGTATTAAAAGAGTTTAAAAATAAAAAAGAAAGAGGAAAGTTATTTTTGTTTTTATTTTTTTAGACGCGTTTTTTTAGCAGTAGCAGTGCTAGCAGTGCGCCGACAGCGATTATGGCTATGAGGATGCCTACAGTTGCGGGGACAAAGTATTGATCAGCAATTGATGGTGGGGTTTCGGTTGGTGCAGGTGTTACAACTGCCTCGTCCACACCAAATGCGGTAGATGCACGAGAGCGGTAGTAAGATTCACTGCCTTTGAATTCAGCATAGACAACATATGGTCCGGAGACTTCAGGTTTCCACATATAACTGTAGTCGCCATCGCTATTGCTAGTCGCAGTACCTATTTGATAGTAGTTGTTGTTGGAGTCAAGCACTGATAAGACAACATCGACACCAGTTACGTTTGCGGGTCTTGGTTTCTGCATGTAGACATATTCCATCCATTGGCTTTGGCTTTCTTCAGAGACTGCAGCGACACCATTGGCAAAGCGGTATTCACGTTCGCCTTGTTTGGTTCCAGCTGAAATGTCGAGCACTGTGCCTGTAATCATAACACTAGAGCCTTCAGTGACTATGTTGTTTTTGACGTTTACAGTAGTTGAGCTTGGGCCTTTGCCGACTGCGTATACTTGGTGGTCATAGTTGTTCCAGTAGACAAGAGTGCCATCAGCGATTGCCATTGTGCCTGGGTGTGCCCAACTCATCATGGACCAGACTTCGTCGCCAGTTTCAACATCATAGACGCGTACTTTAGCACCTTTTAGCAATGGAGTATCTGCGGAGTGTTCGTGAGTTCCAATGAAGATTTTACCGTCAGCTAGTGTGCCTATGAATAGTGTGTAGTATTTGTAAAATTCTGAACCTGTGGGTGCTTCTTGTTTCCAGAGTAGGGTACCGTTTTTGGCGTCGTAGCAGTGAACCATGCCTGTGTAGCCGGTTGCGAAGAATTTACCGTAGGCCATTGATGAGCCGTGTACGTTCATAAGACTGCTCCATGTGTAGTAGCCGTATGGGTTTTCGTCAGCTAAGTCTGGAGTTGTCCAAACTTTGTTTCCAGTTCGTACATCATATGCAGTGAAACTTAGCATAGGCATACGCTGGAAGATAAAGACACCCTCACCAGCACGTATAAAGAGATTCTGTGTACCATCGGCCATAGTTTCGTCGTAATTCTTTTGGTATAGGACTCTGCCTTCTTCGCCTTCTTTGAGGCTGATGCCTGTTATAGTAACTTCGCCAGCGTTTACGTAAGCCATAGAACCTGAACCGCCACGGGTGAGTGTACCGTTGCTGACTAGCAAGACATCATCAACGACCGCTATAGGTGTTGGTGTATTGCTAAATACCTGAGCACCGCCCGACTTGGTCATAGAAGAGTTCCAGTCATAAGTTGGCCATCTGGATCCAGTGATTCCACCGTTTAGAGTGCCTGTAGCTGGACTCATTGCTGATCCGATAGGGTCTATAAACACTCGGGAGGAGTTCCACTGATAGAGCCACCATTCTGGATTTGCTGTAGTGCCTCGGTTAACAAAGACATATCGTAGGACTTCGCCTTTGTTTCCGATTACTTCTGCGTCGCTAGAAGGAACGTTTGTGACAGAGATTCCCATTGTTGTACCATAGCGTGGATGAATTGCAGTGCCAAAGTTGTTTGAGAATATGTAGCCAGGGTTTACAACACCGTGTTGATTCATGTTGTCAAAAGCGTAGTAGTAACCAAATGAAGGAGCAGCACTCATGGTTTGGTTGCGCCAAATCTCTTCACCTGTGTTCAAATCTACAGTAACCCAAGCGCCGCCAGTGTTTGAGAATGATATAGGTTCTTGGTAGGTTAATCTGCCGTGCATCATGATCTGTGTTTGGAATCTTGTTTGGTATTGGTGACCTGCATTAAAGACTTCACCGCTATCACCTTCTTCGAAGAAGTATTGGTTTCCACCAACAACACCGCCGTCTTCAGTTACCTTAGTCCAGAGTATGTGTCCACTGTTAGGAGCAATACCCTCGGGTTGGTATCTGTTTTCGACGCTGCCGTAGTTTCGGTCTTTTGCGTTGTTGAGCCAGTTAGATGAAATTGCACCCCAAGAATCGTTTTGACCATCTATGGGACGAGACCAGTATTCCTCAGGAAGAGGATACCAAGTTATCATAGTTGGTGGAGGGACTTCTTGTAGGACTTCTAAATTGTAGGTTCTGTTGCTAGCCAAGAATGTAGTACCAGTATAGTATCTCTGAACGCTAAGGGCAGACCACCATTTAAAGTAAAGTTCTTGGAACATGATGGTGACGGAATAGTTGCCAATTTTGGTAGGTGTGAAGAATGCGTACGTTGTTCCTGTTGAGTCAGAGACATAAATATCGCCTTCATGACCGCCGTTTAAGAATTGTTTGTTGCCGTCAGGATCGGTGATTTCTACTTTGTATCGATAGCGGACGTCGCTTTGATTAGTTGGTGATGCGCCTGGAGGAAGCATAGGGTTGAATATAATGAGTGATACGCGAGTGTCCACAGCAGCAGGGTTAGGTGTAACCACACCATAGGTGTATGTTGGAACCTTGTCTTTGTATCGTTCCCACATCAGTATTCTCTGAGAAGTGGCATCCTCGGTTCGATCCCATTTCATGCCTGCGTCGATGGCCGCTTGAGTTGCGGCATTGTAGCCTGCAGCAGGTTGTATGTTGACGAGAGCTGTAAACGTAGATACGACTAGTATTATAGTTACGATTGCAGCAAATAGTTTGTTTTTTGTTTGCATTTTTCTTTTTTCTCCTTGAGCGCCAGCAAATCTATTGTGATCTGTCAAGCGCTTTGTGGGTAGAATCAATGCAATGGTCAATATATAAAAGAAAGCCGTAAGTATCGCTTATGACAAGACAGCACGAAAAATATAACAGAATAAAAATCAAACAAAACAAAAGAAATCAACAACCAAACCGGCTCAAAATACACACATACAACTAAAAACTGACAGCACATCAAGCAACAACCACCCACACCACATCAGAGCCCCTTCACGAAGCCTACAAACTGAAACACATAGACAAACAAACACAACAACCACAGACCACAGTGTTTTTTATCAACCGGTTTCCCCCAATACCACACAAATAAACAATTTAATTTTAAGAAATTTTTGCAACTACACACAACAGGTCAAGTCTAAAGCATTCTTTTAAAAAATGTCATAAGTTTAGCATCCGACATAAAGGCTTAAGGTTAAAAAGAAAAACATACACAATAGGTAATATGGAAGGATTTAGCGACAGCGACGAAAACAGAATACTCGCCGAACTGGGACTAACAATCAACCAAACAAAAGTATACCTAGCACTCCTAAGGTTAGGTACCGCATCTAAAGCATTCAGCATCTTTAAAGTATCAGGCATAGCTCGACAAGACATCTACCGCGTACTAAGCGAACTTCAACAAATAGGCATAGTTGAAAAAATAATATCCAAACCAACTAGATTTCGCGCAGTCGAACCCAAAAAAGCAACAGCCATTCTCATAGAAAAAAAGAAAGAAAATTTTCAGGAATTAAATCGAAAAGCTGAAGAATTCGCCAATAATGCTCACGAAAAGTACACTTCAGCCATAAGTTATCATGAAAAAGATCAAATTGTAATGATCACAGAAAAACAATCCATCATACGTAAAATCCAAGAATCCATTGAGAAAACTCAAAGCACAGTAGACAGTCTCACACCAAACAGAGAACTCTTACCATGGTTAACCAGCGTAGAAGAATCAATCAAGATCGCCAAAGACAAAGGCGTAAAAATAAGGTGGATAACCAAAAAAATAAACACTGACAAAGACACAAACAAACTCTCAGTTTACAATGAGCAAACCAATGCAAAAATGGAAGATAGTATACCACCGCCAAGAGCACAGTTCTTCATATTTGATGGAAAAGAAATAATAATATCATTTGAAGAGCGCAATTTTGCAGAAACCCCCGTCTTGTGGACAAACAGCCCCTCAGTCATAATGCTGGCCAGAAGCTATTTTGAAACCTATTGGAATAAAGAAACCATGCCCCTTGAGGTTTACAACTACACCAGCAAACAAGTAAGTAAACCCAGAGCAGAATAAAAAAGAGTTAAGCTTTAAAAATACGAGCCAGCTCTTTGCCAAAAGCATCGTTAGTCTCGCGCACTTTGGCAACAGCATCAATTAGGGCATCCTCAGGTTTGGCTTGGCCCTTCATACGCAGATATATTATGGGGCTGGAAGCTAAGGGGTGCGGCACATCATAACCTGCAAACTCTACACGTTCATCTTCGAGAAGACGTTTCTGAATAAGGTTACATATACCATGGCTACCGCCTTCAATTTCAATTTTAAGTTCGTTTCCTTCTTTTTTTAGCACTCTAACTTTCACTTATTTTCCCTCTATATAGCGATTCTTTACCGTAATCTGGAGCCATCTTGCGGCGCTCAACATTACCACATTTAGAACATTTGAGATCATAATGGTCTTGAATTAGCAGGGTACCATCTCGACTACAGAAACCATAGAGCACCCCGAGATTTTTGTCATTGGTTGAGAGGTGGAAAATTTGGTTTTTCTCACTGATAACCTTAGCACGAATGATATCACCGGGTTTACATACATCACCCATCGACTCCACATATCGATCAGAAACATCACTAACATGGAGTATGCCGCCAAAGGTACCAGAAACTTGTTTTTTACCCACCCTAAAGATTTTCACTAAAACATTATCGGACTGGGCATTACCAATTTGTCCAATAACAACGGTCCCAACTTTGGGTACCACAGCAGAAGTAATAGAAGGATAAACAGAGACGCGCCGATTCTGCAAATCAAGAAGACTGTGGCCAACAATCTTTGAATATATCACACCGTCTTTGACGTAGGTTCCTGAGTCAGGAATAAATTCTTCGATGACCCCGAGACGTTCGCCGGGTATTACGAGGTGACCACTTTTTTGTTCAGGAGCTTTTAATGTCATGATATTCATCTTCGTTACGTAAATAGTAAGTTAATTCTGATAAACGCATAAGTTTAGTTTCGATTCTACTCAATAAACCTTTTGATAAACAAAAAGAGCACCCATCCAAGGCGACTACAAATAGAAAAACAACACCGCCAGTCTATAGGGCTATACTCGCCACTTCGATTTGACACCTACGATACCGAGGGTAACCTTGCTCAAACAACCAACCCAAGTGTTGTTTTATAACATACGATCAGTTTACGCTTTATTCACGCAGTTACTGCTGTTTTTCTATAATGTATAGATCAATTACGAAGTCATGTTTAAGTTTACGGTGAAACTCAAACATCTTGGGAATAGTCATAAGCATTGAATATACTGCAGTTATGGCTCCGCCAGATTTAGCTATAAACCCTTCCAAAAAGGGAGAGGGATGTACCTGAACAAAGCTCCCGCTGGATTTTAGCATCTTTATTAAATGTTCATCGACTTCGGGATGTTTGTGAATGGAGTAGACTTTGTCTGCGACTTCAAGGGCTTTAACCAAAAAGGCTTGATCAGCTTTACGGTTTTGTACTCCAAACGGCGGGTTTTGCACCACCGTATCAAAGCGACCCTCAATAGCAGATATGTCACCGTTGATCCACTGCGCACAGTTAGATAAACCCGTTTTTTGGGTGTTTGTTTGGGCGGTTTTTATGGCGATGGGGTCAAGGTCTATGCCAACAATCTCTGTCGCTCCCAAAAATGCTGCACCCAAACCTAATCGGCCTGTGCCGCATCCTAAATCCAACACGGATTTGCTTATGATATCGTTGTGGGTGTATGCGGCTAGGTAGAGTAGGTTGGCGGCTATGGCTTCAGGTGTGGTATACTGTTCTAGTTGCACTTGGGGGTTGGGTTGAGGCTGTAATGAAGCTACAAAGAGCTCGAGATCTAGTTTTCGAATAAGCCTTTTTTGAGCATGTCGGTCCATGAGATTTCGCCGCAGAGTACCATAAACTCGTTAGGGGTCAGGATGGGTTTTTGGAATTTGCTGGGAGTGTCAAGGGAGATGCGGGGGCAGGCGGTGTTGATGTAGGCATCGATGTTGGGAAAATCCATAAGTGCCTCGGGGTTGATTTCTCGTCCAGCCAATAGGAGGGCAATTCGGCCAGATTTTTCGGCTGTGGTTTTGGCGGTTAGGGCTTGGGAGAGATGTTTTTGTCCTAGTTTTAGGCCAACCAGAATGCCGATGGTTTTTGCGTCTTTGGCGGCTTGCAGAGTTGCATAGCGTTGCTGTAGTAGTCGTTGGGCTTGGTTGGTGATGGAGTAGGCTTTGTTGTCGTAGGGATCAGCGATGATGGTGGGTTTGTTTGTGCCTAAAGCAACACCGAGGGCGTGGAATAGGCCGCCGCCGATAAAGAGAAAAGCATCAACTTGGTGGGCGATTGTTTTAGCGTTGCTATAGTTGCATCCAAGTAGTTGACCGGCATAGGGGAGCTGGCCTGCATCGCCGATAAGAACGGTTTTGCCGTGTTCGGTTAGGAGTTGTTTTGTGCTGTTGAGGGTTTCTATATGTTGAAGAGAGGTGGTTAATCCGATTGTTTTGTAATCTATTAGTAGTGGGAGGGCCTGCTGGATGGCGGATGTGATTTGGAGATTAGCGTGGGCTTCTATGTAGAGGGTGGGTGTTTTTGTTTGATTGATCATTTGGGTGTGTCCAATATGTACGATCAAATCAGCATCTAATCCTTCCGCTTCGTTTTGTGCTATGTCACATGCGCCATAGCAGGGATCAACTAAGACAATTGGGAGGGCATTGCAGGATTGCACCAGTTGGGCAAATTGGGTTGCGTGAGGTTTTAGGCCCTGAGGCATTTGAAGTAAGACCCGATTAGCACCCAGTCGAGTGATTTCCTGTTTTAGTTTGTCGACTTCAAAATCAAACCCTAACATAGTATCCACTAACAACGGTTAAGATAAAAAATTAAACAAACATTTAAACCCAAAGGGGTTTAGGGGTTCCATTCCCAGTCGGGAGTGGGTTTTTTGATTGGGCGACCAGAGGCTATTGCGGCTTGCTCAGCTAGACGCTCTAGTATAAGTTTTTGTTCTACTTGAGCGACATGTTTGCGGGTCGCTACTATGGCATCATTGTTAACTGAGATGCTGTCAATGCCTACGCGGACAAGGAATTCTGCAAAGTCGGGTAGGTTGCTTGGGCCTTCACCGCAGATGCTAACGGTGCATCCGTTTTCGTGTGCAACTTTGATGAGATGAGCAATGATGCGTTTAACTGCGGGGTCGCGTTCGTCAAAGTATCCCATTTGGCCGAGGCGTTCGCTGTCACGGTCAATCATGAGGATGCCTTGGGTCATGTCATTACTGCCGATGCTAAATCCGTCAACGAGTTTGCTAAATTCGTCTGCTAGGATGGCAATGGAGGGTGTTTCGGCCATGAACCAGATTTTGAAGTCTTTGTTGCGTTCTAGGCCTTCTTCTTTCATGAGGGCTAAAACTTTTTTGGCTTCCCAGAGTGTTCGGACCATTGGAAGCATGACGTAGACGTTTTTTAGGCCCCATTCAGTTCGGCATTTTTTGATGGCTTGGCATTCTAATCGGAATGCTGCTTCATACCATTTGCTGGTGTAGCGGCTACAACCTCTCCAGCCAAGCATGGGGTTTTCTTCGACAATTTCGTATTTATCGCCGCCTTTGAGGTTGCGATACTCGTTTGTCTTAAAGTCACTAAAGCGTACCACAACGGGTCTTGGTTGGATGACGCGTGCCACTTTTGCAATGTTGTCAGCAAAGGTGTCAACGAACTGTTGGCTTTCATTGTTGTCAACAAAGAGCATGGGATGTTTGCCTATGGCGCTTGCCATGATAAATTCGGTGCGCATCAAACCTATGCCTTCAAAGGGTAAATTCTGGTACTGCTCGATCATCTCAGGAGTGCCAAGGTTTAGATAAATTTTTGTTGCTGTGACGGGGGCTGGTTCAGCTGTTTGGACTGCTGCGCAAACATTTGTGGGTGGGGCGGTGGCTTGTTCAAGTATGCCCTCATAGATGAGACCGTTTCGAGAGTCTACGGTGTATTCTTCTCCGGTTTGCATGACTTGGGTGGCTGTTTCAGTTCCTACTACACAGGGAATGTTGAGTTCACGGCTAACAATCGCTGCGTGGCTGGTTATGCCGCCTTTATCGGTAACTATGGCTGAGGCCATTTTCATGAAGGGAACAAAGTCAGGGTCAGTCATGCCGGTAACAAGGATAGCGCCTTTGGTCATTTTTTCATGTGCATCTTGGGGGTTGAGAACAATTTGAGCTTTACCTACACCATAACCTCGTCGTCCAGCAGAAATTCCACGGACAACAATTTTTACGTTTTGAGCTTTAGTTTCTTCCACTTTTGTTTCCTCCATAATTTTTGTCCCAAACACAGTCTCAGGACGTGCTTGAACCAACAACATATTGGCAGGATAGGAAAAATCCTGATCTATGGCCCACTCAATATCCATAGGACGCTTATAGTGGTTCTCGATACGCTTAGCCAAATTGGCCAAGTACGCAATCTCTGTATCGGTAATGCAGACCTGCTTCTGCTCCCTCTCAGCAACATCAAGATGAACGGTTTTGCCCGTCTTGGGATCACGGATGTATTTGATTGTTTTTTTAGCAATATTGCAAGCCTTAATTTTAAGAGACTCTTTATCAACAACAAAATTATCAGGAGTAACCGCACCGGCTACAACTGTTTCGCCTAAACCAAAATTACCCTCAATAACAATCTCATCAGGAGTACCTGAAACAGGATTAATAGTAAACATTACACCAGCAGCACGGCTGTTAACCATCTTTTGCACACCCACACTGATGAAAACCTTCTCATGAGAAAAACCCTTCTCGTTGCGGTAAAAAATTGCACGCGGAGTAAAAAGACTACTCCAACACTTAACCACTTTCTCAATAAGATCATCAGAACCCTTCACATTAAGATAAGTCTCCTGCTGACCAGCAAAAGAAGCATCCGGCAAATCCTCCGCCGTCGCACTAGAACGCACAGCCACAAACGTATCCTTTAACGCTAAGCGTTTGTTAAGCTCGATATAGGCCTCTCGTATAGCAGCCTCGATATCTTTAGGCATCGGAGTCTTTTCCATAAGCTCCCGAATATGCTTGGAGGCAATATCGTACTGTTTAGGATCATTTGGATTTTTAACAGTATCTTTAATTATACTATATATTTTCTCAGAAAGCTGCGTCTCAACAATATAGCGCTCATACGAGCGAGCAGTCACAGCAAAACCAAAAGGAACCGGCAACCCTGCAGAAATCATCTCACCAAGACTAGCATTCTTGCCACCGACAATAGCCACATCGGTGTTGGTAAAATGATCAAAAAATAAAACAAGCGCGTTCTGTTTTTCGACCACTTTACCGTCGCTCAAATACTCTCAGACTCCGACTCAGCCTGCTCAACCGGACTACTACTAGGAGCGGGCTGAATTTTTTTGACAACTATTTTGCAGTGAATCGGAAGCTTTGCACTGCCACGTTTAAGAGATTCCTTAGCTGTCTCCAAAGCACCCGCCTTAACCCTAACAGTAATGATAGGCTGATCTACCTCTACTTTTGCAGCAGTACCAACAGCGGTACCAAAACTACGCCTCATACCCTGCTGAAGACGGTCAGCATGAGCACCAAAGATCATCTTGTTTTCCCGAAGAATAATATGCGGATAAGTATGAACCGTCAGATAATACTCAGTTAAGAGTTTGTCCATTAAAATACGGTTTGACGCGACACGTGCAGCCTCTAGTGCACTGTGACGAATTTGCACGCGCTCAGTAGCAAGAAGCGTCGCTTCAATGTCAAATTGGCCTTTAGTATCACCCATAGTGAACTTTACGATTTTAGGCGGTGGGAAACCTCTTGCATAATCCTTTCTTGTGTAGGCACGATTCTTTACGTGACGATAGTTTCTTGCGTGCATGTATTCATACTCCAGCAGATTTCGTAATTTGCTTAAAGCAGTAACGAATATTCTCAGCCTTTATTTAAAACCTTCTATCCTATAGATAGTTTTCGCTATTTACTTAAAAATGTTAAACTACAACAATTATCCATCACCAGCTTATTAGGCAGGCTACCTTTCTTTTTCCCAAATGCCAACATATATCTTTATTTCAGGCAAAAACTGGGCCCTCTCATTAGCAGAGCTTACCACATATTTCCAAGCACGAAACACTCAGTTTAGCATCGAGTACTTCTCAACCGAATTCTTCACATTAACCTTTGAAACCCAGCTTAACCCCCAAATCATTGACGATTTGGGTGGAACCATAAAAATTGCACATGTAAAAATAACATTACCATCAAAAACGCTCAAAGAAGCCTTTCTTGAAAAAAATAAACCCGCTCAAAGGCAAACAGTACAAATCATCACCACCAGCAACGCATTGGAAGGCATGACAAAAGCACCCAATAAGTTGCTCTTTGGTATCAGCATCTACACCTCGGATAATGCAATAAAACCAATGGGGGGTAGAATTCAGCGCTTCATAGGTAGCGCTATTAAAGATCAACTGGTAGCGCAGGGTAAGAAGTCAAGTTTTATGGGTACTGGACCAGATCGTAGTGAGGCACAGCTTAGTCATGTTGAGGTGCTCAAAAAGAAGTTAGTAGAAAATCAAGCGGAAGTACTTCTTTGCATCGGTAAAACTCAAACTTGGATCGCCAATACCGTTGCGGTACATAATCCGTTTGAGTTTCAAAAAAGAGATGTTTACAAACCCAATCAGCGGGCGATCTTTGGTATGCCGCCACGGCTGGCACGTATGATGGTTAACCTCTCAGCCTGCACAGAGGAGAAAACACTTCTTGATGCGTTTTGTGGGGTGGGCACTATTCTCCAAGAAGCCCTGCTGGAACATGCCGCGGTTGTTGGGATGGATGTTAATTCGTGGTGTATTAAGGCATCAGAGGAGAATCTTGAGTGGCTTATCGATGAATATGATATTTCGGGAGCAGATTTTCGGGTTTTACTGGGTGATGTGGAGCGGTTGGCTGAGAAGGTGGGAATTGAGAGTGTTGATTGTGTTGTTTCTGAGCCGGATTTGGGTCCGGCGATCCGTGAAACTCCAACAGGAGCCTATGCGCAAAGAATCATCGAGAAGCTCGAACCGCTGTTTTTAGGATTTATAGAAGAAGCTTATCGGGTTTTGAGATCGGGCGGGCGGCTGGTTTTGGTTACACCCTATATTCGTACCCGTTCGCGTGAGGCGGTGACTATGTCTATTGATGAGAAGCTCAAAGAGGTTGGTTTTAAACGAATTTATGTTTTTACTGATGAGTTGTTTAGTTCTGATGCGCCTGAGCATGGTCGGCTTATGGGTATGGCGTCATTGGTAGAGATGGATGAACGCCATAAAGTTGGGCGTGAAATTCACATCATCCAAAAATAACCGCTATACAGACAGAGACCATTTATTAAGTCGGTCGATAACATTTTTTAAGTTGAGGTATCAATATGGCGGCAGACCAGTCTAAGTTACGTCCTAATTGGGATCGATATTTTTTGGATATGTGTGAAGCTGTAGCGGCACGTGCAACCTGTGATAGAGGTCGGTGTGGTTGTGTTATAGTCAAAGACAAGCGTATTATGACAACAGGGTATGTTGGCTCTCCTTCGGGTTTACCACACTGCTCAGAGGCAGGTCATGATATTCGTCAGATGACTAATGGTAATGGGGAAGTAAGTATGCATTGTGTGCGTACGCTTCATGCTGAGCAAAATGCGATTCTCCAAGCGGCACGGTTTGGGATTCCCTTAGAGGGTGCTATGTTGTTTTGTAAGATGACACCTTGTCGTACTTGTGCGATGATGATAATTAACGCGGGCATCAAACGCGTTGTGTGTGAGAAACGTTACCACGCCGATGCAGACACTATCGAGATGTTTAAACAAGCAGGAATCGAACTCTGTATAATAAATGACGAAATCATGAAATACGACAAACAATAGCCCCTCAAGCCAGCATCTATTGAGAAGCAACATTTGGCCGAAGGTACGTTGGATATTGTTGCATACAAAAGAGAGGAACGGTACATATTCAGTATGTTGAAAGATGGGCAATACGTAATATTGTTGCAACGTTTGTCATAAATCGAACATAACGCTAAAACATAGGAAATGTGTGTAAATTGCAACGTCCACACTAAGGGTCGAACGGTGAAGGGTAAAACAAATGACCTCAAAGAACAGTAGCTATGCAAGCGGTAAAAATTTGTTTATGGTCGTAATGACTGCGGTGGGTTTGTTTTCTGCGATAATATTTCTCAGTAATTCTTGGATAAAAATTGTGACAATTAGTTTAATTGTGGTTATGAGCATTGGTTGGTTAGTGTCCCATGGTTTACTTCGACGAACACTAAAATATACACTGCTCGCAGTGACAGTTTTTTCTCTAAGCTTTGCAACATTTGAAGGCTACGCACGTGGACATGTTGAGTATCCCCCAACTTTTGGCACCGCACAACCCGGTGTTACCATTTCTTATCCTCACATATTAGACGTATCATTAATTGAGGCGGCACAAAGTGTCAAAAACACGCTTACCTTCAAGCTTTTCATGTTAGAACACCCGGGCGAAACTATCATAGGCGGCATTTCATTAGATACTGTTGATTATATGGGAGGAAGAATTGAATTTGTACTGTCTCAACAGTCATCTAACAGTTTCTTTAACGCCCCGAGAAGCAATGCGATTAGTTTTAGTGCAAAAAGTGGTGAAGCTTATCAGGTATATGATGTTCCAATAGTTTCAGCATATGATAACACCTTCGCAGTATCTCAAATAGCGCCTCAACAAAAATCATCTGATAAGGCGCTTCAGCAAATTGATGATTTAGGACTTCGGTGGTACTGCAACTGTGCCATAGAGGCCTATCAAAATAAAACGGGAATAATTCCAGAAATAACTGAACTACGCATATCTTTTTCCAGTTATGGATCTTTACAATCAAATGACAGGATCTATGAAGGCCCATCATTAGACCTGTTAGGATCAGATGACTATAGCAATTCGCCTTTTGGTCGAAATGTTTTCTTTGCCAGCTTTCAACCGGATGGAACACTAAACCTCATTAACATCTTAAAATAAAAAGAAAAATTATTTTTGTATATTAAAGAGAGTTATACGACTAGGTCAGCCATGTCGACGCTACATTCATAGATTTGTTTTAGAGACGATCGTACAGCTAGTATTTGGGGCATTAAATCCACGGAGGAATTTTTTGCGGCATCTTCAATTTCTAGTGAGGCGGCTTCGATTTTTGCACGCATATCGCGTACATTTTCTGCTATGGAGATGTCTTTGTTTAAGAAGGCTTTGAAGGCTTGTTCGTTGGCTTCAAAGCAGGCGTATTGTAATTCTGCGAGGAGTTTGCGTACTTCGTCGGAGAGTTTGGCGTCGTTGAGTGCTAGGGTGGTGGTTGCAATTTGGACGCAGACATCGCCTATGTCCTCGATTAGGCTTGCGGCTAGGCGGTAGTCTATGCATTCGATGGGGGTTATTTCGAATTTTTCGCCTTGTCGGGGATTTTGGATTATGGTACGTAGTATTCGTACGAGCAAAAAGTAGAATCGGTTGTTTTCAACGTCGCGTTCGATGACGTTTTGTGCCATATCGGTGTCACGGTTGATAAATGAGCTGGCGGCATCTCGGATCATGGAGGCAGCGCTGCCTTGGTTGCGTTGGAGCAGTTTTTTTGGTGAGGTGAAGGGTTGCTGCATTAGGCATTGAAGGGCCATCATTGAGGTAGTTTCCTCAACAATCATCAATCCCGCCAGAGAATTTGCAGTGGACTTGATTTGGTTGCGCACCGCGGGGTCTATGCGGCCTTTGGCTTCTACTCGGATTATATCATAACCCAAGAGGTAGTGACCAATAATTTCGCGGCTCAAGTAGGGTCCTATTTTGAGGGTGATTATTTTTGGCTGGGGTTCTATGTCAAATTGGGTATCGACTAAGAGTTTACCATCAGTTGAGGCTTCTAGATTTACTTGGGAACCTTTTTGGAGATTGTGTTCTTTTGCCCAATCACGTGGCAGACAGATAAAGTAGGTGCCGGTTGGCGTCTGTTGAACCTTACGTAGTTCGCCCATTACATTAACCACCAATATAATTCATCTAAACATTTGATGGCTTATATGAATTATTTTATAGTTGATATATCGGTAGGATAAAAATACAATCAGTTAAACCTATCTAGAAACGCTAAATAGTTTTACCGATGCATATAACCCATAAACATTCCAACGCAGGTGTATTAAATCCGCCTGTAAAGACTGCCAGCCCTGTGTCGCCTTAAAAACAAAAACAAAAACAAAACAACTGCAACTAACACAGGCACCACAACTAATGCCACAAACAACAGGAACCGGTAATATGAAATCAGGTTCAAAATCAACCGTAAAAACAATAGTTTCTGAAACCCCCACATTACCAAAAAATCCTCCGCAAAAACAGTCACATTATGAACCCCACCCGACAAATCTGATAAAGCAGTATTCCCAGCAAAAATCACATTATCGCCTCCATCAACACAATAATACAACAAACTAAATGGCCGATCCACAACAAACTCCAAATCAACACCTGACACATTATACACCACATCTAACGGCGAAACCATCCCAATGGTTGGTATAGACCGATAACCAAACGGCACATACGCCTCAACTAAAGCACTATAATGTGTATAGGGATAAACTGAAACATGTATATACCCGCCAATTACGTATAAAATATCATCCACAACCACCGTACCAAAATCTAACCGAGGCATAGGCATACCTCACCAATTGTCCAAGCACCATATCTGCAAAATTATAAGCCTGATTAGTCAACACCTCCCCCCGAGTACTACCCGGCGCCGAGCCCACAAAATAGACTCTTTGAGGAGCAAAAACACCTGAGGTTACCAAACCCAGCCCATCACAAATAACCATAGGCCCCGTTGACTCATCACTCCAAACATCTTTCTTAGGATCATAAACCAAAACTTTCGGCTCATAACGGTGGGGCCCCAAATAGAATTCAGCTGTAACTACAAGCTTTTCATCCATAACAAACAAAACAGGATACGGACCCTGCACCGAACTGGAACTCCGGGGACTGGCGGGCATTTGGGTTTTTTCAACCCAAGAATCAGTAAGGAGATCATATCGAAACAGCTGAGAGCCCAGTAAAAGTAAGTTAAACCTATCGCATGCCCTAATAGTTTTAGCGCTGACTCCTAAAAGTGAATCGGCAAACGCAAAACAGTAAATAACTCAAACACAATACTGGCTAAACACTAATTAAGCATCACATGGGCAGAATGATGAGTGCACAGGATAAACTCCAAAGAGCCATCGAATCAACTATAACAGCAGGCTACCAATTAAACAGCGAAGCCTTTGAATTTCTCATCCAAAACGCAGAAGTCAACGATCCCCTTGAAATTATGACGCTGGCAATTCAAAAACTTGAAGCACTAACAGACAAACCCATGTTTATCGAACGGGAGTTTCTTGAAGCAATTATACAACAAGCGACCGCAACCGTTGAAGAAACAATCAAAAAACACATCCAACCATCATCGCCACCACCCACGTCAGAACCAAACTATTCTGAATCAACAGTAGTACGCTTTAACGGCTCAGATAGCGATTTTTATCCCTATGCCAAAGACATCCCCTCAGAACTCAAAATTCTCGAAGATGCCACAGGCAAACTAACCTCCAATGGTACTCTTCAAGAATACAAAGGGCTCTTCCAAGACCGCTTCAAACGCTTAGAGAAAATACTCAGACAGCGAATGGATGTTAGAGCCGCCACACCTATTGTGGAAGCACTCAAATCACAGCCTCAATCCAAACTTAAAGTTATATGCATGTTAACTGAGAAGCGAGACTCCAAAAATAGCACTATACTCTCTGTAGAGGATCTGGGGGGCAGTGCAACTATTCTAGTACCACAAAAGGCACCCGAGGAAGTTAAAAGAAAAGCGCTTATGCTTCTACCCGACACTATTTTCTGTGCGGCAGTTATCAAGACTAAAACAAATCTCTTGATGGTTGAGGACATTATTTTTCCCGAAGTGGGCAGAAAAGTACCTCAGCATGCACAAGAACCGGTCTATGCAGTCTTCACCTCAGATATTCATGTTGGCAGTACAAAGTTCAACAAAGAAGCCTTCAAACGTTTCATACTTTGGCTCAGAGGAAAATATGGAACCCCTGCAATGCGAGAGATAGCAGGCAGAGTAAAGTACCTCTTAATTGCTGGGGACATCGTGGATGGGGTGGGTATCTATCCAGGGCAACAAACAGAGTTAACCATCCGTGACATACATAAACAATATAATTTTGCAACTAAATATTTAGAAAAAATTCCAAATTATATAGAAATTGTGCTCTCACCGGGTAACCATGACGCCGCACGCAAATCCCAACCCCAACCCGCCATCCCAGAGGGTTATCTTACATCTATCAAAAACAAAACAAACATTCACTCTGTTGGAAGTCCATGCTATCTCAGTTTACATGGCATTGAAGTTTTGATGTTTCATGGTGTGAGTCTAAATGACATAATTGGAGTTGTACCAGGCATGGACAATGAGCATCCCGAAAAATCAATGCGACTACTGATACAGTGCCGCCATCTAGCACCGGTATATGGTGGGAAAACCATGCTCTCACCTGAGAACCGTGATTATCTTGTTGTCGACCAAGTTCCAGACATATTCCATGCCGGCCATACTCATGTCAATGGTCTTTGTAACTACCGTGGAGTTTTGGTGGTGAATTCAGGCGGCTGGCAGGAACAAACTGATTATATGGAAAAACTAGGTCTAGTTCCCACCCCAGGAAAAGTCCCAGTGATAAATCTGCAAACAAGAGAAACTGCAGTTCTAGATTTTATAAATCCGTTATCCTGAGTTTTTGTTGCTATTTTTTGAAGAGGAGGCAAACAATTGGCTAAAGCGGTTATCGCCGCCAAAAACATCGCGGATTAAACCACGACTGATTTCAAGCCGGATCTTTTTGGTTCTGCCATAGCGGCCCATGCTGACAACTTTGGCGTTAACCAACCCCATGGAATCAAGTTCGTTAACAAGGGTACCTAGGCGTCTTTGTGTCAGAAGTCCTGCGCCCATTTCGCCGCATAATTCGTTGTAGACATCATAGATTTCGCCTGTGGTAGCGCTGGGTTTGTTTAGGTGATATACACTTAACAGCACCAGTTTTGAGTGGAGAGTTAGATTTTTGAGTGCTTCGATGACACGGTTGTGTTCGATGTGTTTTTCGGCTTGGCGTACATGTTCTTCGGTTACGCCTTTTGCACCTTGGCGTTCAGCTACTTCGCCTGCAACCCGCAATAGATCTAGGGCACGTCGGGCGTCGCCGTGTTCGGCGGCAGCTAGAGCTGAGGAGATACTTAGGGCTGAGTCAGAGAGCACGCCGTCTTGGAAAGCAAGTTTGGAGCGTTCGAGGAGTATGTTGCGGAGTTCGCCTGCGTCGTAGGGGCGGAAAACTAGTTCTTCTTCGCTAAGTGAACTAAAGACGCGGGGATCAAGGAATTCTTTTAATCGTAAGTCGTTTGATATTCCGATGATGGAAACTTTACTTTTATTTAGGGTTTCATTGATGCGGGTAAGTTCGTACATAAAGGCGTCGCCGCGGTCTTTGATTAGTGAGTCTACTTCATCGAGAACTATTATGAAGATTATGCGGGATTGATCCAGTCCGGAGCGGAAGCGATCAAAGACTTCGCCAACAGAGAGACCTGTGAAGGGTATGCTTAGGCCTACGCTTTGGCTAAGACTTGCAAACACGCGGTATTCTGAGCCGACCATTCGGCAGTTGATGTAGCAGAATTTTACTTGAGCGCCGTACTCTTTGGCTTTTGATTCTAGATGGCTCAGAACGTATTTGGTGACGGCAGTTTTGCCTGTGCCGGTTTTGCCGTAGATAAATATGTTTGAACAACGGGCATCTTTTAGGACAGGGGCAACAGTTGAACCTAAGAGGCGGATTTGGTCTTCTCGGTGGGGTAATTTGTCTGGTAGATAATCATGTCTTAGAACTTCACGATCTTTAAACAGCCGTATGCCATTGACAAAGCTGTCAAATACGTCATCTAATACTGAGTTTCCCATATTGCCCTATCGTCCTTTTCCACAGAGGTACAACCGTTATTTCGAGTGGAACAGATAAAGGATACAGTACAAAAAACTGGTTTGAGTACAAAACATTTCTAAAAGAAGAGGAAAACAGACAGCAACCAAGAGAACACACACCCCAAAGTTTCTACTGGAGAAAAAAATCGTTAAAGTAGTTTGGTAATAATAATAATGAATAAGATTATACTCTTTGTAATAACGCAGAATTATGTATATTAATTCTTCTTGTCCAAAAACTTAGACAAACCTGCTGTGAATATTTTTTCTGCCTCGCCTGACTTCTTTTTTGCCTAAAAATCTTCGAGCGGAAATGGAGGGGTGGCTCTGTGGTTCTAAAACCATGGAAAAACGGCCTAAAAGTAACGCTAACCAGCTTGGACTGGATCTGTCTGGAATTTTTTTGCCTAATGATCAACATGTAAAGTTTGACCGAACTTCACAGCTGATTTTCTGTTCACAAAACTGTGAATGCTTGTAAATCAGTAGTAAATCTGACGTTTTAATATGCCTGTTTTGTTGAAAAATATCCTAATTAGGTCAGTTTACAGTGAACAAGGCACCCCTACACTTCTACTGGAAATCCTAAACCAAACCGTCAAGTTAGCTATTTCACAAATCTGTTTTTCTGTGAAGCTGGTAATTCTGAAATAAGTACAAAAACAGCTTAATTAGTGATTTTATGTCTGAATTATACTTTTTTTTATTGCTTGTTTCACCATCACAGTTATAAGGTGTGAAGTAGAGATATTGTGAACAACCTATAGGTGAAAGTGTGCCGGCTCGTAAAATGCGTGTTGAGCTCTTCGACAGCGATGGGAATCGATATACCATTGCTTTTGAGGGTCAAGTGACCCGCGATAAAGCTCTGCGTCTTCTTGATTTAGTCGAGTTGTTAGGCGGTGCACCAAACGAAAACCCAGTTGTCAATTCCAGCCCAGCGATGCCTAACCGGCAACTATCACGTTTTGAAAAGGTTCAACATGTTGTCCAGAAAAATTTTCCATTGATCTGGTTCACTTCCAAAGACATCCAAACCATATATGAAACAGAGCTCAAAGAACCAGTTAGTCTAAGCACCATCTCTACTTATCTAGCACGTATGGTCGACAAAGGCATGTTGCTTAGAACCGGCAATTCAAACAGCCTCAAATATAAGGCAGCACCAAATATTGCACCAGCAATTAAACAACACATCATAAAGTAGCACTTCACAGCCGTTCACAACTGTTCACAGTTCTTCACACAGTTCTAAGAACAAGGTAGTGTATTAAATCGCAGGATTTTCTACTTTTTGTAGTAGTGCTTCCATTTCTTTTTTTATACTATAGCGGAAAGGAAGTTTGCCTGCTTCTCTCTCTAAATAGCCGTCCTCATAGAGTTTCTTCATTAAGCGTGCAGTATGCTCCCGGCTTAGATGTACCCTCTCTTTAATTTCTGGTGCTGTTTTCGATCCTTCTTTGGAGAGCATTTCTAAGACTTGAATTTCAGTATCTGTTAATGCTGCTAGTGCTTTATCACGTTTGATAGGTATAGGCGGTAACATGACTTCAGTTGCAAACTGAGGTTGTGGCGGTGGAGTAGCGGCTAACTTTTTGAATTGTTCTTCAAGGTCTGATATTTTGCTTCTAAGCGCTCCCTGTGTAGCGTCTATGTCCTTTAGTTTTACTTCCAGACCAGACAACCCTGAGAGCACATTTGAATTATACTGCATACTCTCTGTTTGACTATCTGTGATCTCTTGCGATATAGTATTATATGATTGGATGAGCACATCTAACTGAGTTTCCATTGGTTCTATTTTACGCTCAATTGTCTCTGCTTTTCTGTAACTCACATCTGCAGTCGTATAGCTTCCTTCAACCTTTGATACCATTGTGTCAAACTTTGCTGATTCACGTTTAAGTTCACGATCAAAACTTAGCACAATATCTTCGAGGAAATCTTTGGCTTTCTCGTATTCCATGTTGGCTTTTTCATATTCCATGTTGGCTTTTTCATATTCCATATTGGCTTTCTCGTATTCTTGATGTGCCATTCGGATGTGTTTATAGTACTGATATCCTGCTACTACAGTGACAGTTGCTAAAACGACCAAGATTACTATTGTGAGATCAACCGTGATTTTTCCCTCCGTGACTTTAACTGTGATTTGAATGTGACTCAACCGTGATTTTTATGTGATTTTAACAGTTGCATCACACATCACAGTATTCTCCATGGACTTTTAAGGTTATCGGTGATTCCTTTCATGGAAAGTATGACATCACACATCACAAATTGTATTAAAGCTCCGCTTCCAGCCTGTATCCATGGGTTGAAAAGTCTGTAAATTAGGTCTCTTTAGTTAATTGTCGCTTGGATAAAGCTTGTTTTTGAAGGGTTATTTACTTCCTAAAAAAAGCAAAAAATGATGGGAAAAAACTGTGATTTGTGACGTCACAAAGGGCCTTCTGAGGTGCTAGAAAGCCGTTTTAGGCTCGTTTCTAGCTCATTTCTGATGATTTCTATGACTTTTTGATGGTCTTTTAGTTCCCCCTCTTTGCTTGGTACGTTCTGGTGCGCCTCGACATATTCGTGTAGTTTATTTGCTATTTCGAGATACGGGTCAAGAGTTGTACTCTCAAAAACACCCAAATACCCCAAAAGTAACACTGTATAGATGGATTTAATGACGTTTTCACGGGACTGTTTTAAAGTCCTATTAAAGCTACCGCGGCTTATTTTCGCCTTTGTTAGTCGTAATGCGGCTTTATCATCGTACTTTAGCTGTTTGTCCGACATATTTTCGGATAAAACGTCAATAAGCAGAGTTTCGAGCTGGACTTTCGTTAATTGGCTATTTTTGGCTAATATTTTGACAATGGGGTCATTTAATGCCCCATTTAACCAGACTGTTACACCGTCTTTTAGCTTCAAATTACAGTATTCCTCCATAGTCTAAATGGATACAGATTTGTATACTAACTCATGTTTTTATCCTTTCAAAGCCCTAAAAACCCAAATTACAGCTATATTTGAGTTCTAAATATGACTAAATCAACCATTATTCAGCTAAATAACTCTGTAAATCTGATAATTTAGTATTTAACGTTTGATTTATGCCAGTTGACATAGAAAAGGTTAATTTCTCGGTATTTTTTTACGCCATTACACCTGAACTTTACACAAAAAATGCACTTTTGCAAACGCCCTAAAGCCTATCCCTGTCCAATTTTAACATCTCTAGCGAAATAAAACACACTTTTTTAGCCCCGAACTAGCACCAAAACACACGCCAACATGCTAAACCTCACAGGTGATATTGTAAAAACAGCCGTGACATCACCTAATCACGCCCAAATCACGCTTATTTCACCCTAAATCACAGACATCACATCCCTGTGATGCGCCTGTGATGCAGTTTCCAAGCATCAACCTTATATGCGAGCTAAATTTCCTCAGAAAACTGCCTAAGTTTTTCATAGAGTTCCGGACGCAAATCCCGCAAAGCAGGAATAAACGCCTCAGCCATCCGCAAATCCGAAAAATCAACCTCGCAAATCACAAGATCTTTCTCATTATACTTGGCCACAGCTAAAACATCCCCCGTAGGACCCACAAGACGGCTCCCACCCCAAAACTGCAGACCATCCTCCACACCCACAAGGTTAACGTAGGCCAAATATGCCGTATTTTCCAAAGCTCGAGCAGAAGTCAAGATTTCAAAATAGCCACGACGCATCGCCGGCGAAGCAGAAATACAAACAATAAGTTGTGCCCCCTTTAGTCGGGGTAACCTAAACACCTCAGGAAAGAAAATATCATAACAAATCGTTAAACCAATGTTGCCGATACTGGTTTGGAACACCGCAGGTTCATATCCCGGACGGAAATACCGTTTCTCTTCAAACGCACTATGGGTAGGCAAATACATTTTGCGATATTTGCCAATATATCCTTCCGGACCCACAAACACAGCGGTATTGTAGAGTGTAGCCTGTGTTTTCTCGCTCAGCTCCGGCATCCCAAAAATCACATGTAAACCCGTTTTTTTGGCTAGTTCCTCAACTCTTTGAACTGAGGGTCCCGGAATTTGTTCAGCTTGCTCATAAACCTGGTCATGAAGAACATAACCTGTAAGAGACATTTCAGGAAAAATCGCTAAATCTGCTCCCTGCTCTTTTGCTTTAAACATTAATTCTTCAAACTGAGCAAGGTTTCCTTCTTTGTTTTCCCGTTTACTGCTGATTTGACAGAGGGCAAGCTTGATTTTGGTTTTCATGATCACTTCTCTAGTAGGTGTGTCTTGGGAGCCTAAAATCATTTCCCACCGTTCGGAAACCAAGTTTAGGCGAAAGAGGTAATCTGCGTTTATGCTCATTTGCCAGCCATCGAGCCTTAATCCTATCAACAGCACCCTGCTCAATTTCTAGCTCTTCAGCGATTTCCTGAGGTTTCATGAACCGCTCAAGCCCATAGAGAATAAGATCCAGGGTTTCATACTTGATTTCCAGTTCTGATTCCGCAAGTTGCTCCGGCCACAATGCAGGCGTTGCAGGCTTTAGTGCCAGCACTTTTGGGATTCCCAGATGCAGGGCTAACTTGCGTACTTGACTTTTATAGAGATCAATGTTTGGCGTGATATCGGCTGCCATATCACCCCACTTCGTAAAGTATCCCATCATAGTTTCAGATTTATCTGAAGTGCCGCAAACGATGCGATTTTGATTGTTAGCATAGTAGTAGATAAAAATCATACGCGTCCTGGCTTTGATGTTTCCTCTACAGAGACGATTGGCATGGTCAAAGGCAGGGATACTTTTGTAGATGCCGTTTAGGGTTTCTGTTATGTCACAGAGCTGTGTCTGGATATGAAATTGATCCGCGATGGCGATGGCATCATCGAGATCTTTTTGTTTGTTGGTTTCTTTTTCTGGAAGCATAAGCGCTAAGACATTCTCGCCGCCCACAGCTAAACTTGCCAATGCCGCGGCAATTGCGCTGTCTACGCCCCCGCTTAACCCCAAAACGATGCCGTCTGCTCCCGCGTTTTCAACATATTCTTTGATGAAGCGGCAGATTCTTTTCTCTACCTCCCCAAAATCCATCTCCAATATAGAAGGCATCAACTTCACAATATACACATCCTATTCATGGTGAGTAGGCAAGTATTTAAGGACAGGCATAAATATTATCCACCATCATTTGATAATAAAGAAGGATATTATATGGGGCGAAGACGCAAAAAAGTTGTTCACATACCACGAAGAAAATTGCCAAAATTCTTCTCCTGCCCTATGTGCGGAAAAGAAACCGTACGTGTAGAAATCTTTAGAGAAGAAGGCGGACGCTCCGTTGCCAGATGCAGTAGTTGTGGGCTCGAAGAAGAATTCACAATCAAAGCACCGCAGAGCGAAGTTGACGTCTACTGTATGCTAACCGATCGAATTTATGGCCCTACAAAAAAAACCTCCACCACAAACCCCTAGACATATAACAGCAACAATCAATTCGGTCTTTGATCTTCTTTTATATTATTTCTATTTGTATTCGAAACCAAAATAACTCTCAGTGTATATTTTGGCTGTGAGTTGCTGACCGTTTGAACATAAGCAAGGACTACCAAACCTACATCCAAACCATGGAAACCGAACTCAAACATCTTTACACCATAAGCGACAGCGCCCGATCAGTAGGCTTAGATCCTGCACTAAAAACAGAGTGCATCATAGCCCAAGACATCGCCGATTTGGTTGAGGGACTGGTTGGACCCAAAGGTGTTGCTATTAGCATTCGCGAACTCAGCAAAACTATGCCCCGCGAAGAAATTGCTTTCTATGCCGCTAAAGAAATCGCACAAGGCAAATTCGCCCAAACGGATGAAGAAAAATCACCCGAAAAACTAGCCGAGCAAGCTATCCGTACCGCATTAGCAATTTTTACTGAAGGTTTAACCGCTGCACCAATTCAGGGCATCGCACAAGTAAAAATCAAAAAAAACGCTGACCAAACCCGCTATCTAGGCATCTATTTTGCCGGTCCTATACGCTCAGCCGGAGGCACCGATCAAGCTCTAACCCTTGTCGTTGGCGACTATGTACGACGAGAACTAGAGTTAGACGTTTATAGGCCAACCGAAGAAGAAATCTCTCGCTTCATAGAAGAACTCAGACTTTACGAACGCTCCGTTGGCCGCTTCCAATATCACATCCCCGACGAAGAACTCCGCAAAGCACTCAACCTTGTACCAGTGGAATGCACAGGTACAGAATCAGACCCTGTTGAGGTCTCTTCTTATCGTAACCTCGAACGAGTCGAAACTAACCGCGTCCGAGGCGGCGCTCTGCGCGTAATAAACGACGGTATCGTCGGACGCGCATTAAAAGTCCATGTCATCATCGACAAACTTGGCTTCTCAGGCTGGGAATGGCTCAAAAACTTTAAGAAAAAATCTGAAAAAAAATCCGGCGGCTTTATGGACGACGTAATTGCCGGGCGCCCCATCTTCGCATTCCCCTCAACACGTGGCGGTTTTAGACTCCGATATGGTCGATCAAGAAACACCGGACTCTCAGCAGTAGGCATCCATCCTGCCACCATGCTTGTTGTGGAGAGCTTTCTAGCCGCTGGCACCCAAATGCGCCTAGAACTCCCCGGCAAAGGCGGCGTTACCATGCCCGTAGACAGCATCGAGAAACCTGTGGTGTTGCTCAAAGATAACTCGGTCGTTAGAGTATCACTTGAGAACTATGAATCCACCGTTAAGGGCAAAATCCAAAAAATCCTCTTCCTAGGCGATATGCTCATTGATTTTGGAGACTTTCTCTACAGCAACAAAGCACTTCCTCCCTCAGGATACGTGGAGGAATGGTGGACAAAAGACCTCCAAAATGCACTCACAAAATATAGCGGCAACTACCAAAAAGCCGCCCAAGACTGCCAAATCCCAGCTGAACGTCTCGAAGACTTCATAGCTGATCCCTTTCAAAACAAACCCACAACCAAAGAAGCCGTTGCCCTTAGCCAAACTTTTGGTATTCCCCTTGCACCCAGCGCAACCTTCTACTGGACAAGCCTCTCAACACCTCAAGAAGTAGAACCGTTACGCCAATGGCTCCAAACAAGCCAAGTGACCCTAACCAACAATGATGATGCTGATGGTGATTCATCAACCATCACAATGATTACCGGCATAGCAACTGAGGATGCTATAAAGTCGCTTCGCAAAATTTTCGCTCCCCACAGCATCATTGATGGAAAACTTGTTATGAGCGGCGAAGATGCTGCGATGATGGCTTTTACTCTTGGCTATGGGACCCCTAGACTAACTGAAGCCCTGCAGGCAACCACTGTACTGGAATTGCTAAGTGCATTGTGCGGTGTTGAGGTTAAAGATAAAGCTCCAACCTATGTGGGTGGTCGTATGGGTCGACCCGAGAAAGCCAAACACCGTGAAATGCGTCCCATGGTCCATGTCCTTTTTCCTGTAGGCCTAGCAGGTGGTTCCCATCGAGACTTTTGTGAAGCCGCTAAAAAAGGACCCGTTTTTGTCGATTTAGCTAAGCGCAAATGTCCCGATTGCAAAACCTACACCCGAAAAATAAAATGTGACACCTGTGATGCTCCAACGGTTCCCGAAAAAGTTTGCCCAAGATGCGGTCGAGCCCTAAAAGACGATTACTGCGGCACCTGCAAAGCCGATGCAGTACTCTATCAGCGCCAACCCCTTAACTTTAGAGAACTGCTATCAAATGCAAGCAACAACCTTGGTTGCTCAACGCCTAAAATGTTGCGAGGCGTGAAGGGCCTAACCAACGCTGACAAGATGCCTGAAATTTTAGAGAAAGGTATTTTGCGTGCAAAACATGGCGTATCCACCTATAAGGATGGTACCATACGCTTCGACGGTACCAACGCGCCTCTCACTCATATCACACCGGTTGAAATCGGGGTATCCATTGAAAAGATGCACCAAATGGGCTATCATGCCGACACCCACGGCTTACCCCTAACCGATCCCAACCAAGTTTGCGAACTAAAAATCCAAGACGTCGTTATCCCCTGGAGCGCCGGTACATACCTGGTGCAAACCGCTAACTTTATCGACGAACTCCTCACCCGGGTCTACAAACTCCCCGCTTTCTACAACGTTACAAAACCCGAAGACATGGTTGGACACCTAATCTTTGGCTTAGCCCCCCACACCTGTGCTTGCATCTTGGGTCGAGTGGTGGGTTTCACAAGCCGCAATTTAATCTATGCCCACCCCATCTGGCACTCCGCTAAACGTCGAGACTGTGACGGTGACGAAGACGCCATCATGCTAGCTCTTGATACACTGATTAATTTCTCTCGCAACTTTTTACCCGCCCAAATAGGCGGTATTATGGATGCACCCATTCTGCTTATCCCCTTTGTAAACACCAAAGAAGTACAACGCCAAGCTCACGATTTCGATGTCAGTATAACCTATCCTCTGGAATTCTACAAACAAACCCTAATCAAAGGTGAAGCCCGTCTCATTAGCACCTTTATGGATGTTGTCAGCCATCGACTAGGCACTGAAGGCCAGTTTGAAGGCTTCCAATTTACCACTCCTTGCACCAATATTAATCTGGGCAACGCCAATAGCAGTTACAAAGAATTCAAATCTATGACTGATAAGCTCAACATGCAGCTGGGGTTGGGCGAAAAAATCGATGCTGTTGATGCCAAACGGGTTGCTCTAAAAGTCCTCAACACCCATCTGATGCGTGACATCGCTGGAAACATGCGTGCCTTTTCCACTCAGGGATTTAGATGTAAATCCTGTAACGCAAAATACCGTCGTCTCCCGCTTGGCGGCAAATGCACCCGATGCGGCGGCGCTCTTACCCTAACTGTCTATCGTGGTAACATTGAAAAATATCTTAAAGCCGCTCAACAACTAGTCGATAAATATGGGTTGCCCAACTATTACACCCAACGCATGAACCTTATCAAAGAGGAAATTACTTTGATGTTTGATAACAAAAAACCCAAACAGGCCACTCTCTTTGACTTCAAATAGCTAAGTTTTTCAAGCATAGCTGTGCACTAATTGTGTGGTGAGGTAAATAAAGCAAACTTGGCATCCCAACGCTTATCTGAAAAGCATCCGAAATATTCGAAGCGGGCTTTCGGCTCGAACTAAACTTTTAGTGTTGCTTGACAGAGAGCCCTTTAGTGCTGCTAAACTCGCTCAAACATCCAAATTGACCTATAGTGTTGTGATGTACCATCTGCGGCTCCTAAAATCTGAAGGCACAATAGAGCGCAGAGGTAGCCGCCGTTACGTTTGGCTCTCCTCTGGTCTGGGACAGAAACGTCTTGGCTAAAATGTACACTGACAAGGCGATGAATCGCATTTGGGACATTTATTTGGATACTTTGCTAACGTTGCCTTTTCAAGGTCTATGCCCATAATGTTTGCCAGCGATGCCAGCCAAGCGATGACATCGGCAAATTCTTTCTCGGTCGCTTCGCGGTCGTTGCCTTTGAGTTCTGCACCTAACTCTTGCACTTCATCTACCAGCCAGTTAAAGGTGCCCTGGGTACCACGTGCACAATCGCGCTCAAAATAGAGTCGCTTCATCATTTCTTGAAATTCACTTATCTGCATAGCGTAACCTCGCAAGAGTATTTGGTGGGTGGTTAGAGTTAAATGGTTTTTCTGTGTTGGTTGATGCTTTTGTATACCAACCAAAAACTAAACGTGTAGACTGGCTGGTTGTGACGGGTGGAGTTGTTGAAGTGTGATCAAAGCTGTTTTCTTTTCATCTGGTTGTGGTTGTTTGATTGTGGATTTTTGGCATAAGCTTAATTAGTTTAAGCCTGTATTAGACATGTATTACACTCTTAGGATACGATATCTATGGGTATGAGAAAACGTAAGAAGGAAGGCGGACCAATGCCTGCTGCAAGTGCAGGTTTGCTGAGGTTCTTCGAAGAAGAAACTGAAGGCATAAAAATCCGCCCTGAACTGCTTGTTGCTTTAGCAATTTCACTGATTGTTGTTTCAGTCTTGGCAAAAATCTTCTTCTAAACTAATTTCTTTCTTGTTGTTAACAACTACTTCGTTTTGTTAGTTCTTTTTTAATTGCCTCAAATTCGAGGTAATTAACATCTGAATTTGTAATTCTTTCTCACAGACTTAGCTTTAACTGAGCTATGGTTATGTATCCAATTTTGAATAATGTTCTATTTTTCTCTGTTGCTTCGGGGTTGGGTGGGCGGTAGGATTTCTATTCTTTGAACGGTGTTTAGGTTTAGGTACATCTCGCCTCTTTCTTCTCGGCTAGCTACCTGTGGAACTGGTTGTGCCATTGTGGATCGCAGAACAATTACGTCTGTATCAGAGAGCCAAATGCCTGAGAGGTGCCCTTGAGTGACCGCTACTAAGGTGCCTTCAAAACCGTAGGAGGGGTCGAGAATAACTTGAATTTTTTTGCCAACATTTCGCTCCAGCATGTAGAAGATGGAGGGGGGCAATTCTTGCTCGGGCATAGATAAGACTTCAGGGAATAGTATTGATGGCGATTATGGGATAAAACCCTATCTATGCTTGGCCATGTTGGTTTTAGGGCTCTAACCAGCAAACCTTCAAATATTTACGGTTAACTTTGCCATTTTTATGTTAAAACAGTGTTGTTGACTTTTTTAGGTTATAGTTATCAATGTATTTCCTGTCAAAACCCAAATACTTGTGCCTACTTAGAAACGCTACCGGTTGTGTGGCTGAAAATTTTTAACGGCTAAAACCCCCCTTTCTTACGAACGTTAATATAAGATAGGTTCACCCGTATTTAGCAGTGGTGAATAATATGTTCAAAAGCGTTGGTTTAGTCTCCCGCTATGACAAAAATCAGGCGCTAAAACTTTCTGATACGCTGGCAGAGTACCTTGCCCAGAAGGGATTAAAGGTCTACATAGATGATTCCCTTGCCGGTAAAATCACAAGCAAAGAACAATTCATCCCCCTCGCCGACATGAACACCGATTTTATAATAACCATCGGTGGTGATGGCACCATACTACGGGCTGCCATGAACGCACCAAAACCCGACACGCCTCTTCTAACTGTCAATATGGGTGTTCGAGGATTCTTAACCGAAATCGAGCCCCAAGACGCCTGCGCCGCAGTGGACCGCATTCTAAATGGTGACTATCATATAGAAAAATCTGCAAAAATGGCTGTATGCGCCGGTAAAGAAATCCTCCCTGATGCCCTAAACGATGTTGTCATCTCCACAGGCGAACCCTCCAAAATTCTATATGCCGACATCTGCAAAGATGGCAAGCCCCTCCTAAAATGCCAAGCTGACGGCCTAATCATAAGCACCCAAACAGGTTCCACCGGCTACTCCCTCTCCGCAGGCGGCCCCGTACTAGATCCTACAGTTGATGCATTTGTACTAACCCCCATTTGCTCTCTAACAGTGTTTCATTCTCTAGTGTTCCCTGCAGATTCCAACCTAACCTTTAATGTACTCAAAGAAAAAATGCTAGTCTTAATCGATGGCAACTATCGCAAACAGATAACCACCGATGAATTGACCCTAAACGTAACAAAATCAAAAAACGTAACATCCTTTATACGCTTTGAAACCAGTTTCTATGATCGGCTACGCAACAGATTACTCTTCAAGGGAACCCAATGACCCAACCCCCTGCAACCACAAAAAAAATCGCTGTGTTAGACACCTCTGCGTTTCTGGGGGGTTTTGATCCTTTTGCAATGAGTTGCGAACAGATAACTGTCCCCAAGGTTGAGGAAGAAATTCTGCGCAACAGCATGGTCAAAATGCGTTTCCAAACAGCCATAGAAAGCAACAAAGTCCAAATTAGAACACCTAGCCCCCAATATGCAACTGAAGCAAAAATAGCCGCTAGCAAAGCAGGCGACTACCACAAACTCTCCGAAACCGATCTACAACTCTTAGCTCTGGCATTTGAACTAAAACAACAAGGCACAACACCACAAATAGTCACAGACGACTACTCTATTCAAAACGTCGCCAAACAACTGGGTATAGAGTTCTCCGCCCAAATCACCTTTGGCATCAAACGTCTCCTTGAGTGGATCCGATACTGCCCCGCCTGCCACAAACAATACCCCGCAGATAGCAAATTTAAAGAATGCCAAATCTGCGGCACCAATCTAAAAAGAAAACCCAAACGCCAAAACTAGAGCAACAACAGCAACAAAACAATAAGCAGCAGTCCCTCAACACCAAAAACTATGGGTGCTGCCTTTTTTGCCCGTACTATCGCCTTATCTACAAGTGTTGTTATGGCATCAAGCCGCTCTTCCCCAATGACTCGAACCTGCGGCACAACAAACTCTACACAACCTGCTTTAGCATCCTCCAAGTTTGCCACAGCTTTTTCGGCTGCCTTTTTTATGTATTTAATAAGCCGCTCATGGTCCATAGCTTCACCCACGGGATGGTATCCTTGACTGCCTGTTGATAGCGCGCTAACGGCATGGGTATCGGTGGTGAAAACTTCACTTTGCGCAAAACCCTCTGCCGCCAAGGCCGCAAGGATTTTTTCACGCAGATGAGGTATCATGTTATTACCATCAATAACGATGTATAACGTTTTTTGTTTCTCAACTTCAACTACAATAGCAGTTATGCCGCCTGTTCCCATACCCTGTTTTAAGGTGAATTCTTTGGGCAAAACCGTAGCGGCGCCAACTCTAAAGGGATTACGCGCCAACTGTGCTACCTGCTCAAGACACTTCACTGCCGCCCGCCCAAGCTCTTCAACGTGCTCCTCAGTATCCACCACTACATCCAAACAGTTATGAGCATTAACCACCATCGCATGCTTAAGCCCATACTTTTTGACTTCCTCACGCACCAACCGACCCAACTCTTGAGGCATATCCTCTGTTGTTTTGGGCGCAAGCGAAAAAGAAAGAAATGCCATATCACCAAAAATTTGACAAGATGCAATCGCAACCCCATCAGTAACCCGCACAAAAGGCGAGGCCAAATCCAAACCCGCTGAAAACTTGGCCGAAGATATTACTTTACTAACTATCCGCTGGTTTTGAGCTTGAGACGCTAAATCCAACTCATGCCCCAAAATACCCAAAGGCGTACAGGCCACACCACCCACTTTTTCTTCAAAGCAACTTTTAAGCATCGATGGCAAAAGACTACTGCCAATATTTTTGAAAGGCCCCGGATGCACCTGAGGAACAATGATCGCCGCTTTAGGCTTAGCACCCTCAAATTTAAGCAACGCTACATCGATATCTGCATTCTCACCCATAGCCTCAAGATGCTTCTCCAGCGGAGCATTAAGACCCGTTGTCCAATTAAGCATAAACGCCTTAAACAGTGGCATAGATGCCAACCCATAGGGCTTTCCCAAACGATCAATGGAACCCAAAAACAGATACACTGCACCGAAACTGATGATTGGTGCCAAGACTATAAACGACAAACCGCCCAAACCAAGCCCCCCTGAGATACCCCACAAAAAAGTCAAAAAAGCAACAATACAGAGAACCGGTTGTAACAAAACTGCTATAACCTGGCGCCATAGAGTGCTCTCAGAGGTTGCCATGACCACAAGCGAACGCAGAGTCAAAATAGCGGCGAAGCCTAAGAGCACAAACTTTGTCCAAGACATACTGTCAAAAAACAAGCCTAAAACCGCACCTAATACCATTACCGCCAACCAGATAAGCCAGCCAACAAATGATGTCGCTGCGGTTCTGCGCAGGATAAATATAGGATCTTCCCTTAGGACAACTTTGCTGATAACCAAATCCGTAGACGTTGTTACAACAAAAAATATGCTGCCCAAAACTAAACTGAGAACGCTACCCGAAGATATGTATGCAGCAAGGCTGGCGCCAACGATACATATAGCGGCAGTGTAGAGAAGAGACTTCTCATAGGAGGGCAGACTAAACAACGATGAATAATGCTTCTTAGCGTTGTACATTGAGCTGCTAAGGGAAGGGTCTGTCTCCATTTTTCAGTCGGCACTATGGAACCCAACAGCACTATTAAAATTTAGCTAGTTATTCCAGAGCTCTTTTGCCCTTAAATAAACTTCATAAAATAATACTTAATGTTTGTTGGTTGAAACGAAAGCTTTAGGATTAAAGCATGTGTATACGCAGTTTTGAGATGCGGGGGAAAGAAATAGTGATAAAAAGGCTAAATTTAGTGGTAGTTCTGCTGAGTATTTTGTGGCTGAAATAAATAAAAATTAGTATGGCTTACAGAATTAGCTAATAAATCAAATCAGTAGTAAAAATAGCCAAATTGGTATAATGGTGATGTTTTCTCGTTAGTATCTGACAGCTCATTTATAAATAGCTTGTCAATACATCGACAGCCTATTTATAAATAGCTTGTCAATGAGTGAAGCTAAATTGAACTTGACTTGATGTGACTTTCTAAAACTTTGCCTGACTGAGGGGTTATCTGCGGTTTTTTGTTTTCAGGGTTTTCTCTAAAGTTCAAGCTTAATTCTGAGTTGGATCAAAATTTTATTTGGAGTGGAAAATTAAGCGATAATTGTGTCTACAATACTTCGGAGATACCTTAATCTATATATGGCGATGTTGAGAATGCATTGTTAGAAAATTGGTGATTATATATGAGCAGACCAGTAGATGTCGGAGAATTACGCGTCGGCGGCTACATGATGATTGAAGGTGAGCCCTGCCGTATTGTCGATATAGCTAAATCCAAGCCCGGCAAACACGGTGCAGCTAAAGCCAGAATCGTTGCCATCGGCGTATTTGATGACCAGAAACGTCAGTTTGTTAAACCTGTTGACGCAACCGCAGAAATCCCCATAATTGACAAACGACCCGGTCAAGTCTTCGCAGTTAACCCCACCGGTGTCCAAATTATGGACTTAGAATCCTACGAATATATTGACGCGCCCTTCCCCGAAGAAGAAGACCTTAAAGCCAAGCTGGTTCCCGGCACAGAAATAGAATACTGGCGAATTCTTGGCAAAGTCAAAATCGTACGCGCAAAATAAGCGCCTCTACATTTCTTTTATCAACAGCTCTTTTTCATACTTGGCTATTAGTTCCACCATTTCCAGCCCAGTTTACTAAAACTCAAATACATAGCAAGCAGTATTATTCCCCAGCTAAGCGGCAAAATAGCAATAAATAAAATCTTGTTATCTTCAAATGGGATATAACCCAAGACTGTCCAGAGGCATAGAGCCGCCAGCCCCGCCAGTAACAATATGAATATGGTTGCATGAATTACACGTTCAGCGCCCAAGTTTCCACCTGCTGTTGTAACTGTTTGTTTGTATAAGGTTTTAAGATTTTCCATCAATGTTTATGTTCTAGCTTGATGCCTTCTCATTGAAGCCAATGATGCATGAAGAGCCGTCTGAATTGTGAAGAATAGCTAATGGGGAAATTTAACTGAGGCTTCACTGAAACGCAATGGCGGCAAATTCAAATTTACCCGGTTTAGTGTGTAATCTTTATCTAAAAGAGAAACAGAATGTAAGGACTGGAGACTCTAATGTCACTAGACAAATTAAGTTCCTCCCTAACGGGCGCCATAAAAAAGCTCTTCAAAGCCGGCGTAGTCGACGAAGCCGCAGTGAAGGAACTGGTTCGCGACATCCAACGCGCACTGCTTCAATCCGATGTTAATGTACAATTGGTGCTCCAAATCAGTAAAAGCATCGAGGAACGCGCCCTAAAAGAAAAGGTGCCGCCCGGAGTTTCCAGACGTGAACATGTCATAAAAGTGGTCTACGAAGAACTCACCCGTTTTATAGGAGATAAGCCGGTTCCCCTCAAAGTGGAGCCAGGCAAAAAGAAAACCATCATGCTGGTAGGTATTCAAGGGTCCGGTAAAACAACCCATGCCTCCAAACTAGCCCGATACTTCCAAAAACGCGGCTTAAAAGTCGGCTTAATTGCCGCAGATACTTTTCGCCCCGGCGCTTATGCCCAGCTCCAACAACTAGCCGCTAGAATTAACGTTCCCATTTATGGAGACCCCAAAGCCAAAGATCCTGTCAAAGTTGCCAAAGAAGGCTTCAAACAGTTTGCTGACCGCGACTTGATCATCGTTGACACTGCAGGTCGCCACAAAGAAGAAAAAGACCTTATCAAAGAAATGAAAGATATCGAGAAAGGCATTCAGCCCAACGAGATTATCATGGTTATTGACGGCACTATTGGCCAGCAAGCACTTGCACAAGCCAAAACATTCCATGAAGCCACTCCCATCGGCGCTATTATAGTTACCAAACTCGACGGCTCAAGCCGCGGCGGCGGCGCTCTTTCCGCAGTCGCAGCCACAGGCGCCCCCATAAAATTCATCGGCACAGGCGAAAAAATCGAAGACCTTGAGGCCTTTGTACCTTCTCGATTTGTTGGCCGCCTCCTTGGTATGGGCGATCTTGAAACCCTTCTTGAAAAAGTTCATGACGCCGAAATTAAAGTACCGCCCAAAAAAGCCAAAGAAATCCTAAGCGGCAACTTTACACTAACCGATATGTATGAACAATTCGCAGCAGTCAAAAACATGGGTCCCTTTAGCAAAGTCATGAAAATGATTCCTGGTATGTCTCAGCAAAACATTCCTGATGACATGCTTAACAACGCCGAGGGCCGCCTTGACACTTGGCAAATAATCATCC
Source organism: Candidatus Bathycorpusculum sp. (assembly GCF_009778815.1). NCBI lineage: Archaea > Thermoproteati > Candidatus Bathyarchaeota > Bathyarchaeia (SeqCode) > Bathyarchaeales (SeqCode) > Candidatus Bathycorpusculaceae > Candidatus Bathycorpusculum > Candidatus Bathycorpusculum sp. Next base: position 40,664 of record NZ_WRFL01000001.1, on the reverse strand, counting down.
AATCCATGACCCCCGCAGAGAAAGAAAACCCAAAAATACTCAACAGTTCCCGTGCCCGCCGCATTGCCCGCGGTTCAGGAACTACCGAAAAAGACGTTAAAGAACTCCTCAAGCAATACATTATGATGCGCAAGATGCTAAAGATGTTTAAACGCAAAAAGAAGTTACCTTTCGGCTTGGGCGGCGGCAAAGGCATGTCTCCAATGGGTTTCTAGGTGTCAATTATGGATGTTTTAGAGAAAGCCTATGATTTACTCAGTAAATACCCGCTTTGTGATCACTGCTTGGGTCGACAGTTTGCCTCTTTGGGCTACAACATGGAAAACAATGTACGCGGCGCTGTATTGAAAACCACCCTAACCATGCAAGCCAGTGAGTTAGCCGCCGCAGAAAAAGACCTTGAGGGTATAAAGCGTCTCAAAATTTTGGCAACCAGCGGCTTCTCAGCAACTGCGCAACAAACGCTCAAACACCTAAAAAAACGCAGTCCTAAACAAACCGCTGATGTTACCTGCTATCTCTGTGACGGTAAATTTGACCTAGTCGATAACTTGGTTGAGAAAACCCAAACCGCCCTTGAAGGCTACGAATTCTCCACTTTTCTAGTTGGTATCGAGTTGCCTACTACGGTGGAGGAACGTGAGGACGAATTCAAAGCCACTCAAGACATCCAATACGGCGAGAGCATACGTCATGAATTTGGGCGCGTGTTGGGTAAAGCCCTTGCTAAGGCTGCGGGCAAAGAGGCAGAATACCTCAAACCCGATGTTGTTGCAATAATAAATCCGTTTGAAGAAAAAATCCGTCTCCAAATTAACCCCTTATTTGTCGGGGGCCGATACCGTAAACTTGTTCGCACGATTCCCCAATCTGAATGGCTCTGCTCTTGTCGCGGTCGAGGATGCTCCAAATGCGGTGGTACTGGTAAACTCTATCCTGAATCCGTTGAGGCCTATACATCTAAGCCCCTGCTTGAAGCCACCGAGGGTGCGGAATCTTTTTTCCATGCTTCTGGGCGAGAAGACATTGATGCTCGTATGCTGGGCACTGGGCGTCCCTTTATAGTGGAGATCTCTAAACCAAAGAAACGGTCTGTGGATCTAGAGCAAATTGCCGCGGCTGTTAATGCGGGTGCCGTTGGAAAGGTTGAGGTTTCTGAGTTGCATTTTGCTGTTAAAGATGATGTGCGTCACCTCAAAAAGGGTGAAAGTGCTCAAAAAGAGTATCGACTGTTGGCTGAATTCGAAAAAGACCTTACTGAGGAGGGTTTACGATTGATTGAACAAAAGCTCTCCGGAACCGTGATTAAACAACAGACTCCTCTTAGGGTTGTGCATCGTCGGGCAGACATTGTTCGAGAAAGGTACATATATAAGCTTGAAGTTAAGAAGGTGACGCTTAAGCGGGCCCTGCTCTTAATTCGTTGTCAGGGCGGGCTCTATGTAAAAGAATTGGTGTCTGGAGATGAAGGACGTACAGTACCAAATGTTTCAGCTTTGCTCGATAATCCAGCGAAGACGCTTAAGCTTGACGTTCTCAATGTAATAATGGAATAACAGGTGAAAATTGATGAGAGGTTCAAAAGGCTACTACTCGGGTACACGCAGTCTTCTGCGCAAACCCACCCGCGCCAGAGGCAAACCCCAAATCGGAAAACTACTACACCCATACGAAGCTGGTAATCAAGTTATCATAAAAATGAATTCCAGCGTCCAAAAGAGCATGCCCCACAAACGTTTCCACGGTAAAATCGGCCAAATCATAGAGAAACGGGGTAGAGCTTATGTGATTAGTGTTCCACAGGGCGAAGCCACCAAAACCATAATTGTCCGCCCAGATCATCTAGAGCCATACACAGGTCAGTGAGTGAACAAATATGAGCAAGAGCGAAGTAAGCGAAAACCGTCTAACTCTGCCACAGGTTAAAAAAGTACTGGAAACAATCGGTGAAGAAAACCTTGACCAATTCCAGCGCCGCACCTTTGACTATGTAAGCAAATTTACAAAAGCAGAGCCGGAAGCAGCTGAGGAACTCTTGCAGAAACTCACCAAAGAGTACGAACTCGACGAATCCGAAGCGGTCCAAATCATAAACTGTATGCCCCAAACCGTAGATGAACTCCGCATCTTCTTAGCCGGCGGCAAAAAAATCATCGAAGCCCAAAAACTAAACCAAATCGTCGAACTCTTAAACGAGAACCGCCTGCTCAAGTAACTCTGAGCGGCTAAAGTATTTTTAACTAGACTAGAGAATACTCTATAGGATATACGAGTTGGCAGTCATGGAAAAACGCTATGAAGAGAATGCTTACGTATTAGACTTCCTTCCGCATGGCAAACCAGGGTTCCGCCCCACTGGCAGAGCAGGTTACCGTGCAGGCGCCCTTATTCAATGTGTCGGTGAAGAATTCTTCACTGTCTTGGAAGCCCTAGTTAAAGAAACTCTAATGCTTAAGCCCGGCGACCGTGTCTATGTGGGCAAAAACAGCCGCGAAGAAGTCACCTACATCATCGGTCGCATTGGCTATGAAGAATTAACAGCCGCCGCAAGAGCCGAACTCCCAAGCGTCATAACCAAAGTGGTACAGAATCGTGAAAAATGGTTCGTTAACTTCTTCAACACTGCCCGCGCCATAACCCCCCGCATGCACGCCCTAGAATTGGTTCCAGGTATAGGCAAAAAATACATGTGGCAGGTCATAAACGAACGCCAACGCAAACCCTTTGAAAGCTTTGAGGATCTGCAGAAACGCACCGAGTTACCCAACCCTGTCAAGCTAATTACCAAACGTGTCCTCGAAGAGCTTGAAGGCGACAGCAAGTATCGACTGTTCACACGGGCACAGTAAGGATAACGATGAGCCAAGAGCAAATCCAAACCCTGCTATTAACCCATCACCTAACCCCCAACAAACTCTTGGGTCAAAACTTCATGATTGACCCCACCCTTTATTCTAAACTCTGCGAATACGCAACTCTAAACCCCTCCGATACAGTTTTAGATGTAGGCGCAGGCTTTGGATTTCTCACCTGCTTTCTCTCCAACAAATGCCACACCGTAATAGCTGTAGAAAAAGACCCCCAATTTGTCCCCATACTGCGTAAAAACACCCAAGACCTACCAAACATAGTTATTGTAGCGGGTGATGTTCTAAAAGTACAATTACCCAAATTTAACAAAGTAATTGCCATACCCCCATACTACCTCTCATCCCAACTGGTCATGTGGACCATAGAACAAAACGTCAACGCAACAGTGATGATTGTACAAAAAGAATTCGCAAAACGCCTCATCGCAACCGTGGGTAGCGAAGAATACAGCTGGCTAACCGTGGCTGTCCACCAACAAGCAAACGTCACCCTCCACAATGAGGTACCTAAAGATAAATTTTATCCACCCCCAGAGGTAGACTCAACTATTCTCTGCCTCAAACCTTGGACCAAAAAACCCTTTGAAATAAAAAACCCTGGCCTCTTTATCCAGTTAACCAAATGGCTGTTTAGCGAACGCAACAAAAAACTTTCCAAAGCCATCACACCCTTCTTACGCAACAACCTAAAACTTGACAAACAAGCCGCAGAAAAAATAGCCCAAACTTTACCTTTCGCTGAGCGCCGCCCCCGAGAACTGACCCCCCAAGATTTCGGAGCCATCCTAAATGCCCTACCCAACTAAACGCCTAGCATTTAACGGATTTTCTTTTAATGTTTATGAAGATGTGTATGAACCCGCCGAGGATTCCTTTCTCTTTGCTGAAAATCTCCATATAACCCCCGGCATACGGGTTTTAGATCTAGGCACTGGGTGCGGCATCCTTGCGGTGCTGGCGGCAAAAAAAAGCGGTGACGTAACAGCAATAGACCTAAATCCCTATGCCATTCGATGTGCCAAAGAAAACGCCCATATCAACCATATAACCGACAAAATCGCTTTTCTGCAAGGCGACCTGTTTTGTGCACTGCAAAACAATGTTCGATTTGATTTAGTATTGTTCAATGCACCCTACCTGCCCTCTGAACAAGGTGAAGAGACAACTTGGATTGGGCGATCTTGGGCCGGCGGTGCAGACGGTCGAGGAGTGGTTGATCGATTCATAACCGAGGTTTCTGAATACCTAACGTCCTCTGGCAAAGTTCTTCTTATGCAGTCCACACTAACTGGCGTTGAAAAAACCCTCAGCGGATTTAACCAACAGGGCCTCAGTGCATGCGTAACAGCAGAACGTAGTCTTCCGTTTTTTGAAACCCTTACACTAATAGAAGCCAAACCCTTCTCTGTCTAAATTTGTAATAGCTGCTTTTAAGGGGGTACACCAATACTTTATTACTGGTGTCAAATGTGACTGTCTGGTTTTATGTAAAGACATCTGATGATCCCAAAACCGTCGGCGACATCGTTTGTGCTTTCAACTACACAGAAGGCGAACATCCAGGTGACAAGTACTCCTGGATTATGAAAGAGGTCAAATCAGATTCTACCTATTGGGAAATCAAAGGTCAATATTCTGCTCTACAAGATCTCACTGATATAGCAGTTGTCTACCGCATCGGCGATACTGTGGTTTTCACAGAAATCGAAGATGACCTAGCTCCAGATTTTCTCGATCCTCTCATAACCAAATACGGTTTTGACAACGTCAAATGGATCGTTGTTTGTACATCCTCAAAATAACCCCAACAAACAAGAGCATCTTGTTTCTCTCATCGTAAGTTAGTTACTTGTATCTCTGTTTAGAGCTGTCAGTAAAGGGTTAAATTCTTAGTTACCCATTCACATCGTAGAACGCCTATGTCTCCCGTCACCGATAAAATTGCAGACGCTCTCTATCTCTCAGGGTGTCTAAAATTTGGAAGTTTTAAAATAAAATCCGGTGCAGTCAGTCCCTACTACATAGACCTAGCTCGTGTACTAGCAGCACCTAAACAACTCGACATTATCGCCGAAGTTGCAGCTGAGAAAATCCGCCAAATTGCCGCATCTGAGCACATCGACAAGCTGGCTAGTATTGAACTCAAAGGGGCTCTCATCGCCCCAAGCATTGCCATCAAACTTGCTATGCCCTGTGTTATTGTACGCAAAGAGGAGAAAGCCTATGGCGTAACAGGCAGAACCGCCGGCGCCGACATAGTCAAAGGCGATAGTGTGCTCTTCTTTGATGACGTTATCAGTGAAGGCCTATCTAAAATTGAGGGCATAAAACCCCTGGTATCACTGGACGCATCTGTTAAGCATATGTTGGTTGTGGTAAACCGTGAACATGGCGGTAAAGAAAAACTCGAAAGCCTGGGCTATCAAATCCACGCCTTAGCTAAAATCACCGACATAGTCACTTCACTGGTTAAACATGAACATATTACCCAAGAACAAGCTACAAGCGTTCTTGATTACGTAAAAAACTTCAAGACAACCTCAACCTAGCAAACAATACGGTTGTCATTTTACAGGGGACATTTTGTCCCTATGTACCCTATGTTTATTGGTTGCCGGCTCCAGAATAACTTGGGATATCAATAATGCAGTCCACAAATCTCATAGTTGAGGCTATGCTAAAGCCTGAGACCTACCCTGATCCAGTCAACAAAATAGAGCTCGTCCAAACCCATATCTCATTTGTCTTTATCACTGAAAAATACGTTTATAAAATTAAGAAACCTGTAAACTTTGGATTTCTAGATTTCTCCACCCTTGAGAAGCGACAGATTTACTGCCGAAAAGAACTCCAGCTCAACAGGCGACTGTGTCCCCACATATACCTCGACGTAGTTCCCATCAACAAAACAGATAAACTGCACATAGGTGGAGACGGCGAAACCGTTGAATATGCAGTCAAAATGCTACGCCTACCCCAAGAACGACTAATGAGCGAATTGTTACAGAAGAACCAAATAACTGAGAAAACTATTGATGAAATCGCCGCTATAGTCGCTAAATTCCACTCCGAAGCACAAACCAGCCCAGAGATAAATACGTTTGGCGGATTGGAAATCGTAAAGACAAATTGGGTTGAAAACTTTGCACAAACTCAAAAATACATTGACCAAACCATCTCCCAAACCGATTACAATTTAATTCAACAAAAAATAACCGATTTTATGGACCTAAACTCTGCTCTTTTTGAGAGCCGTATCGCGGATGGGCGGGTGCGCGACTGCCATGGTGATCTCTACTCCAGTAACATCTTTGTAACCGACCCAATTTGTATATTTGATGCCATCGAATTCAACGATCGCTTCCGCTATAGTGACATAGCCTCTGATGTAGCTTTTCTAGCTATGGATCTTGACTACCAAAACCGAAACGACCTATCTAATTACTTCATCAAACAATACATCCTCTACTCAAAAGACGCCCAGCTGGCGCAGATGTTACCATTCTATAAATGCTATCGTGCCTATGTGCGAGGCAAAGTAGTCAGTTTCCGCTTAGACGACCCAAACATAGTCGTAGCAGATAAACGCCTAGCAGTCAAAGAAGCATCGGCCTATTTCCAGTTAGCTGCCAGGTATGCCCAGAGTCTCTAACAAAACTGGTCTCTTACCCAGCTGGGAATTTCAACGATGCCCATGATGACGGGTTTTTGGTGGCAGTCACTGCCCCCTGTCATAAGCAAGTTGTGTTCTTTTGCGAATTTGATGTAGTGATTGGTGGTTTCTGCACTATGGCTTGGATGCCAACATTCTACTCCATCAATATAGTGCAACATGGTTTCTTGAATTATTTTGGTCTGCTCCTGTGGAACCGATGTTATGGGTTGTAGAGAAGTTCCACAGATATCGCTTGGGTGGGCAAGCACAAGTTTTCCTCCCGCATCTCGGATGAGCTTTGAGGCCTCCTCCAAGTTCAACGGATACTTTGGGACATCACATTTCATGAGGTACTTCTCAAAGGCTTCCTGTCGATTGGCTACAATTTGTTTTTTGATAAGATAATCCGCGATGTGTGGCCGCCCTAGTGACCCCTCAACGGTTTCCTCAATTTTGTGCAGATCGTCCTCTGTTAAGGCTGGGATATTTTCTTTTTTGAATTCTGCATTAAGATTCTCCAAGATTTTTGTTGCTCGCACTTGACGGTAATGTGCTATTAGCGTAAGCTTGTCTTGAAGTGCTTGATTGGCGGGGTTAAATTGGTATCCCAAAAAATCCAGAGCGAACGGTTTACCCTCTTTGTATTTTTGGTAAGTGAAGGTAACATTTAACTCAACACCACTGACATAATCAATACCTGCTTTTTTTGCTTGGGTGATAGCTTGGTTTTGATCACTAATGTTGTCATGATTAGTTAGCGATAAAAAGCTCAGGCCTCGGACTTTGGCTTCCCTTAGAATTTCTTGAACACTAAATTTGCCATCGGAAGCCGATGAATGGATATGTAAATCAATAGTCAAATGTGTTACCTTTTTTCTTGCTTAGTTATGGTCCAATTATTTATTCCGTACTGGCAGGTATCAACCGTTAAATACACAATTTCTAGGGTTGGAAACTTGGTTTTTATGGTGTCTATAGTTATAGGTTCAAATTTGTTTTTGTTGGCCAAGTAGGCTTCTTGGGTCAGTGCGTTGGATTCATATTTTTCTCTACTGCGGCCCCTGATTCGATTTAGAGCAGTTTCTTGGGTACAGCTGGTTTCAAAGATGGCAAACGCCAACCCGTTTTTTACAGCGATCTCTGCGGCGCGTTCCCGCAGTGCCTGAGTGATAAAGGTAGCATCCAAAATGACGCCGTTTTCTTCTTTTGCTAATATGGTTGCTTGTCTAAACATTTCTTCATAGACTGCTAGCCTATTGTTCATGTTGCCCGCGACTTGAGGATCAAAAATGTCCTTATCTTTTAAGACTTCAAGTCGAATAGTGTCGCTGTGCAAAATAGGGTAACCTTTGATTTTTGAGATTTCCTCAGCCACGCCGGTTTTCAAACTTGCAGGCAAACCACATGTGATCACCAAAGTGCGGGGTTCAAGTTTTTCTATAAAACCAGCAAAAGGCTCCTTCAAATTCGATGCTCTCTCTCTTAGAGTTAGCTCAGTTTGATCTACTTTAACTTTTCCAGCAAAACCCTGCGCACCACACTATACACCTTATGAATTGTAGGTAAATTCTAAATAAGGCGAATGCCCCAATTCGTTAAAGAAGGAACCGTTCATGGAAAACTTTCAAGTTAAAGACATAAAGTTAGCCCCCCAAGGTCACTTACAGATCGAATGGGCAGCCAAAAACATGCCTGTTCTAAATATCATCAAACAAAGGTTTGAAAAAGAAAAACCTCTTACCGGTCAAACTCTTGCCGCATGTCTTCATGTCACTAAAGAAACTGCGGTTCTCATCAATGTCCTCATTGCGGGGGGCGCCAAAGTCGCATTATGCGGTTCAAACCCCCTCTCAACCCAAGACGACGTTGCTGCTGCATTGGCAGATAGCGGCGTACACGTGTTTGCCTGGCGAGGACAAAACACCGAGGACTACTATAGATGCATCGAGAAGGTCCTTGAATACAGCCCAACCATCACTATGGATGATGGTGCTGATGTTGTGGGCATGCTTCACAGTAAACGCCAAGACCTTATTAAAAATATCAAAGGCGGCTCTGAGGAAACCACCACAGGTGTAGTTCGCCTAAAAGCCATGGAACAAGACGGTAGCCTCAAATATCCCATAGTAGCCGTCAACGAAGCCCTCACAAAATACCTCTTTGACAACCGCTACGGCACAGGCCAAAGCACCATCGATGGTATCTTGCGTGCAACCTCTGTTCTTTTAGCCGGCAAAAACTTTGTAGTCGGCGGATATGGCTGGTGTAGCAGAGGCATCGCTATGCGCGCCCAAGGCTTAGGTGCAAACGTCATAGTCACAGAGGTACAGCCAACTCGTGCATTGGAAGCAGTTATGAATGGTCTACGGGTTATGCCCATGTCTGAGGCAGCAGTTATTGGTGACATATTTGCCACTGCCACAGGGGACATTCATGTTTTACGTAAGGAGCACTTTGAGAAAATGAAGGACGGTGCGATTATGTGCAACAGCGGGCACTTCAATGTAGAAATAAATATCCCTGAGTTGGAATCGTTGTCAAGCTCTCATCGCACGATGCGTTCCAACATGGAGGAATACACGCTCAAAGATGGACGCCGCCTCTATCTCCTAGCAGAAGGACGGCTCGTAAACCTTGCAGCAGCTGAGGGTCATCCCTCCGAAGTTATGGACATGTCTTTTGCCAATCAGGCCCTGTGTGCTGAATACATCGCTAAAGCTGACAAGCTTGAGACCAAAGTCTACGTAGTACCCAAAGACATTGACGAAAAAATTGCTGAGCTTAAACTCCAAACCATGGGCGTTAAAATCGACGAGTTGACTGAAGAGCAAAAAAAATACCTCTCAACATGGGAAATGGGAACAACCTAACAAGTGTTGTATCCCACTAAAACATGGCAAACTTTAAATTGATTAATCGGCTACAATGGCTAATAAGTGGTGAATCACTAAATGGTTAGCAAAGATCAAGCAATAGGTGGAGCAATACTCCTAGTCTGCACAGTCGTCGCTATCGTTTATTTGGTTGCACTCTTCGGTTATGCCCAACTTATCCAGCCATGGCTTGACGTTGGCTCTGTTGACGCTGTTCGATACTGGCTCATCGCCCTGCCCGTTCTAATCGCTTTCGTTGCCATACTCTTCATAGGCGCATGGATAGGCTGGACAATGGCAACAACACCCCCGCCAAAACCAATCGAAGAAATCACAACTGAAATAGAGGATAAAAAAGAAGCAGAACAAACCGTATCTGCTCCTGAAGAAACTGCGGACACCGAAGAAAAACCAGCAGTTAAGAAAAAGAAATAACCTATCCTTTTTCTCTAAATTCTATTCTTTCCTTTAAATTTTTTTAATTAAACTAGCGCTCTACTCCCTATCAATATAAACCGCTGAGTAGAAACTGTTCTCTTTATTATGATATTAGTAGATTCTTTCCATCCCATTGTAGACTACTTTGATTATTCAAAATTTAATTTCCAGAAATCATGAGACGATCTGGTAATATTGTCAAAAAAATTTTGACGAGGAATCGTCAAACAAAATTAGGGTTTTGTGAATTCAATCAAAGTCCTCTCTGAATACGTCGTTATTTTGCTCGCATCTTCCGTTTGTGTTAGGTCCGCTTTAATTAAGCGAAAGGTCCCCCACTCTACATATGAGGTGCCATTTATTTGCATATTAATGCTATTTATTGTCATGTTGACGTCGGGTGTGTGAGAGCTTAGGTCTTTACTGGTTATTTCAATACGCATGGTTTGGAAGGTACCTGCTGGAACTGTTATTTCTTGTATTCCTACAAATTTTAGTATGAATTCGCCTGTCCTCCCCAAACTTGCATCACCGACGTTTGCAGATATGGTCCAGACATCGCCCACCGCAATTTTGTCTTGGGCCAAGTAGGCTAAAAATGTTGGGTTACTGTCGATGTTGTGGAAAATAAATTGTCCCTGCGGCTCAACAAAGTTAATGTAATAACTTGCTTTGTCAATGGATCGCGTGAGTGGCGATATAGTTATACCTACATCGGGGGTCATGGTGCCTGTTTGTCTTACTGTGTAGCTATCGCTGTTTTCACTTAGAACCTCTATAATTAAGGTTGAATTCTGGTCATGCCTATAGGTGGCCGTATCTGACAAAGAACGTTCTACCTCTGCTATTTGGCTTGTTAGTATGTTTGTATTTTCATAAATCATACGCTCACCTACAGCATAGTTTAAGCTCAACTCCCGAGGTGAACTCTCATTTAGTGGAATCAAAAGAACTGTTGCGCATATCACGACAAGTACCACCGACACCGCAATGATGGCATAAAAAATTTGATGACGTTTCTTGGGCGTTTTTTGAATCTCGGAAGATAGTGCTGACGGTGATGATGATAAACTAGAGTTATCTTGTAATTTAAATATCAGACATTCCCACATCAAACTATTACCCGTTGATAAGAATTAAGGATTTTGTTGTTGCCCGTACAACCATCAAAGTAGCTCCTCAACTGTAGTGTTGTACACCCATTATATCCTGCCAACGCTAACATTGCTTTGAGTGAGATGTTAACGCATAAACAAAATCGTGTTGCGTAGAAATAAAGCGGAAAAATAGTGCCGCTTTTTTGCGGCTATATATCATCGGTGTTCTCGGTGTCTTCTGAGCCGTCTTCTAGTTTTGGTGAGGCCAGTCTCTTTAGGGCATCGGTGCCCTCGGTATATCCGCTGGCAACTAGGATATCGCCTGCCCGTATTTTTGTGTCGGGTCTTGGACGCACACACAGGTCATCACGTTTTATAACCAGTACCCACATACCGGTTTCATCGTGTACACGGGCCTCTTTTAAGCTCTTACCTATCAGCGGCGAATCCAGCGTGACTTTGGTTTGCATCACGGTTTCTTCAGCTTCTCGGATAGCTAACTTGAGGATAGGATGCGGTTCAATGCCCCGTAACACAACCTCCGCTATTTCTGCGGCGGCATCAGCGATTTTCTCAGTTGCCATCCCCAGACGAATTAATCCCAGAAAACCTGGGGCTTCTTCATTTTTAAAACCGCTCGTTAAAGCCAGTAACTCAAAGCCTGTATGCATATCATCCATACGCTCTTCAAGCCGCTCAACTTCATCTGCGAGCTCTTTACTGTTAAGCATCAAAGCAGAATATGCTAAATCCATCATCAACTCTGAGGTGTCTTTCAATTCCACAAAGCGTGAAACAATCTCCTCAAACTTGACCCGATTCTCCCCATCCATAGTGGTTAGATCGCCCTCTGCTAAATCCTTGAATTCCTCTACACCCGAGGGAGCACCACGTGTGATGAGAATATCTGCTTGGTAAACCCGTTCCTGTTTGTTGGGGTTAAGTATCCAGTCATGGTTACGACGGATAGCAATTATATCCACACCCATACTCGCCGCTAGGTCAAGTTCACCAATTTGTTTTTCAATTAAACTCGAATTGGGTTGCACGGTAACTTTCATGATGCGCTCTTCAACTTTTTCAAAAATCTCACCTATGATCGGGTGAATGCCGATATTGCGGGTAACAATGGCCGCTATATCTCCTGCTGCATCAGATATCTTATCAGCCGATGCCGCAACCGTTGAAACCCCAATGAGTTGTTCCGCATCTCGTGGGTCTCTTGCGGCAAGCATAATTTCCATCTCTAGCAGATAAGCCAAGTTATCCACTCTATCTTCTAGTGCCAGTACATCTTCGGCTAGATCTTTATCGTTATAGAGGGCTGATGAGTAGGCTAGGTCTATCATTAATTCAGAGATGTTCTTCATTTGTAAAAGTAGTTCTCGGACAGGGATCGGTTTATACTCTACTTTCTCAAACTTGTGCAACTTTTAAAGAGCGCTCCAACCAATCAATACCTCTTCTAGCATATTTTAATTATGCTATCTAAAACAGCAACAATAACGCCACAAACAACGCTATCGTAGTTAGAGCATCCGCCAAAGCACTTACCAGTGGGATGACAAAATTGTCTGGATCTAAACCATACTTAAACGTTAAAATCGAAATGGCAAAAAGCACTAGCACAATAGCTGCAAAAGCAATCACGTTTGAAACCAAAAGAATCAGCAACAGATTACCCAATGCTATCCCCGTAAAGGGACCATTGACTGCTAATGCAACTACCGCTATGACTACAAAGAACATAAATGTCGATACCCACGCACTCAGAATGCTTTTTGCATGATTTTTAATCGCACCAAGGGTCGGCGATAAAACCCCCAGCGTAAGCTTTACCGTAGCCGCAGAACTCACTATCAAACCTGCATCACCCATCATATCAATCATGGCAGGATAAACAGTATAGATTGTTCTGTTGCCATTTACAATGTTGCTTATGCCTTTTAGAAATGTGCCTGTAATGTTTACCAGAAAAGCAACTAGGAGTATGGTGGGCAGAGATTCTTTGATGATTTGTCGAAATTCCCTATCTCGAGCGTTTAGGGGCAAAACAGCCAACACTAAACCTACATTGATTAAACCAAAGATGACAATTGCCCACTGCCCAACTGAGAAGTATAGATTAAGGACCACTATGTAGAGAAAAGTTATCAGTATATTGGCCAAGATGGAAACTGCAGGATAGACAATTGTGTCGGGGTCTAGACTTCGTTTAAAGGAGATAAACGTGAATTTAATCGTTATCACCGTAATTAGCAATCCCAGCGAGAGGGTAGCAACCATGACTGTTAGAATGGCTGGAAACTCGCTGATTGTAACTCCCCAAAACAGAGAACCAAACAACATCGCAACTAGGCTGATGGTTGCACTTGTTGTTAGGGTTAGAACAACCATTGCACTGAGCAGTTTGTAGAAACTTTTAGTGTTACCAAAAAAGCGCGGATAAGCTGTTCCTAAGTGTAGCGCAGTGCTTAAGCGTCCTGTAAGCAACCCAGTAATAATTGCTTTTACGCTAATTATCGCAGGATAGAGTGCTATAGCCCAAGGGGTAATCTCAAAAACCCCGAGTTGCAGTGCAATCATAAAACCCGCAAGTAAACCGCCTAAATCAAGAATACAGGCTAGGGAGGTCTCTTTAAACGTTCCAAGGAAACTCTGAAAGTTACCCATGTGCATCTACCCTGGCCTCCTATAGTGTTAGTATGTTGAAGGTTCTTAAGTTAAATGTTGTCTAGGCCAAAATCCTAATTATCCTCAACGGTTGCTGTGTGATACGACTATTATTTTCTCTGCGCATTTTGGTATCCGCATTCATACAGCACCGCCTTAACGGTTGCCAACTATATCTGTCCGTCAGGTTTGGAGGTTGGTTAGTAGTTTTTTGGTTGATATACGCACCAAGGGTCTTCGGTTAGGTAATCTTTTTTCTGTTCAGATGGTACATGGAGATCGCCGCAGTAATCAATAAAGTCGCTGGATAAGCCATAGGCACGGGCTCGGCAGCCGCCGCATTGTATTTTGTATTCGCAGGCGCCGCATTTGCCTTTGAGGCAGTTGGGGTTGCGGAGGTTTTTAAAGACTTCAGAGTTAAACCAGATATCTTTGAAGCTCTGTTCTCGCACATTGCCTAGTTTGATTGGCATATAGGGGCAGGGGGTTACATCACCGTTGGGGTAGATGCGGCAATAATACATGCCTGCAATGCATCCTCGAATCCACTGTCTCATATCCAAGTTCATGCCTTGGGCAATACGCATAAACTGTGGTGCGCAGGAGGGACGTACGTTTAGGCGGTGGCGATGGACTTTGGCAAACGTGGTGGTTATCATCTCTTCGTATTTTTGGGGTGAAATATCGGTAAGTTTTACGCCGCGCCCAGTGGGTACCAAGAAGAATAGATGGAAATTTTCAACCCCGATGGATTCGGCTAGACTCATGATGTCATCTATTTGATCATAGTTTTCATGGGTAAGGGTGGTGTTGACTTGAACAAGTACATTGTTTTTGCGCAGAGCCTTGCAGGCATTGACCGCCCGTTCCCAAGCGTTATTTACGCCGCGAAAATCATCATGTTGTGCAGGGATATGTGAGTCAAGACTAATAGAAACGGTTGCAATACCTGACGTTTTAAGCTTCTTTGCAACAGCATCATCGATGAGATATCCACTGCTTCCCAATCCCATTTTGATTCCTTTTTTGGAGCCATACTCGATGAGTTCAAAAATATCGGGACGCAACATGGGTTCCCCGCCGCTAAGAATAAGCAGAGGCCGACTAACTTCATGGATTTGATCCATCAGTTGCTTGCCCTCTTGGGTGGATAATTCATTATCTAGTTTCTTTCCATCCGCGTCTAGGTAGCAGTGACTGCATTTGAGATTACATTCGCGGGTAACATTCCAAGACATAACCAGCGGTACAAAACGCTCTGGTTTTTGGGCTTGGGGGGAGTAAGCGAGTTTGAGGTAATATTCACATATACCATCGCTGGCGAGACGTTTGGGTTGCCATAGCGTAAAGGGAAACGGCAAAACAGTATCGAGCATGGCCTTGGCATGAGCAAAGCAGAAATGTTTGCAGAACAATGCCGTAGTTTTTGGGTCGACCCCATATTTTTCTTCTGCGAAGCGATGACTGCCATAGATGGGACAGTTGAGAAACTCCATCTTGCCATCCAGATTTTCCATACCCATGTTCATGTTGATGAAGTGATCACTTAGCATGACTGATTGGAGTTTTTCTCTGCGCATGCCTACTTTTAGGGTTACATCCAAGGCGATGTTTACCGTTTCCTGTCCAAACGTATCGCGCACATGCTCCATCACTTTCTCCACAGTCTCTAGTCCTTCTGACTTTACAAGTTCGGATAGAACCAGTAATCCTCGGATGGTTTCGTATTCTTGGAGAAGCCGCATCAAGATAACCTGCTCGGCCCAATCTCTAAACAATTTCTCTAACGCCGGTGCGGCTTGGGCGTCTTTGCTTGCTAGTAGTGTTTCTGTCTTTTTTTGTTGTTCTTTTAGCTTGTTAAATAAACTGATTTTTTCTTCACTGTCGGGGTGTTTGATGGAGACGATTTTTTTGAAATCAAAGTTAAGTTCCATGTATTCTTTGACGAGTTCTTGAGCATCGGTATAGAATTCTCCATAAATCTTGGATAATACAACAGAAACATCTGGTTGACTGATGTCTAACTCGTCAAGGAGTACTTGTGTTTCTGTTTCCATTTTGGTAATCATTGCCATGTGATAGAGCAACGAACCCGCCATGCCTGGATCAGCTTGTCTGCCACCCATAAAACCAGCAAAAATCTGTGAAACTAATTTTTTTGCTACATCAAAATCTTGCTTATCAATGGCACACAATGCTTGGTCAAGTTTTGCCTTTCGATCATTTAGTAATTGTGCCCATTTATGGCATTGCCTAACATCAAAGTTTGCCATCTGTTCACCCAAACGCATTAGAGATTGATGGTGACCCTAAAAAAGCTTAGCAACCTTGCTAAACAACGATATCAATTTTAGTTGACCCAATAGCCTAATTAAGCCCGAAGAAACATAGCCAAAGGCAAGGGTGCACCAAATGGACTTCAACTTTAATCTAATCTACGCATTAGTCGGTTTCTTAATTATGCTGGGTGTGTTGGGCGGTATAGGCATCAACAAGCCCCGCGGTATGAGCGTTAAAATGTGGTGTGCTGGTTACCTCGTTGTCGCCATTGGATTTGACATCCTTGTTGTGATTGCCTTATTGTGGCACTTCGAGTGGCTAAACAACCTGCTCATAGGATTAGCCGCAGGCGCCGCAACAGGCTTAGGCCTCCATGTCATGCACCACATCAACGAAGAAGGTGAACATGAACACGGCATGATGGGCATGTAGTTCAGTGTCTCCAATAGCCGCTGAAGAGTACAGATAATATCTTAACTGGTTGATTCCCAAAAGGGTTCTCAATCTACTTCCACTACGGTCAACCGTGAGTTTATACCGCATGGAGGTTCCGAATAAAACCGAGTGTGTCTGTATTGTTTTTTCTTTTACTACCTAACATGTGTTATATTCCAAGCGGCGGATACCCAATCAAGAAAAGAATTTGTTGTTTGTCTTTATGTTACCTGTTTTTATATTAAAGCATATAAATTATATTGATTAAAGGATAGCAGAAGAGATGAGGAGACCAGTATGCGCGAATTAAAATTCTATACCGGTAACGCTGTACCCCTTGAAATGCACAAAGTGCGGGTTGTACAAAAATTAAATTTACTGCCCATTGATGATCGATTAAAAGCCATTAAGGAAGCTGGTAACAATACTTTTCTGCTCCGAAATAAAGACACATTTCTAGACATGCTAACCGACAGTGGCGTAAACGCTATGAGCGACCTTCAACTTAGCGCCATGATGGTTGCTGATGACAGCTATGCCGGAAGTGCAACTTTCTCTAAACTGGAAAACAAACTCGAAGAAATTTTTGGAACAAAATATGTCTTGCCTGCTCATCAGGGCCGTGCATGCGAACACATCATCTCCCGAGTGTTTGTAAAAAAAGGCGACATCGTGCCCACAAATTATCACTTCACAACTACAAAAGCACACATATGCCTCCAGGGCGGTACCGTTTTAGAAATTCACTACCCTGAAGCATTGATCGTTGAGAGCAACAACCCCTTCAAAGGCAATATGTCTCCTGAGCTTCTAAAAAAAGCCATAGCTGAATATGGCGTAGAGCGAATCTCGTTTGTGCGCCTAGAAGCCGGTACAAATCTAATCGGCGGCCAGCCTTTCTCTCTTGCAAACCTAAAAGAAATTTATAACATCTGCAAACAACACAACCTCCTCTTGGTACTTGACGCAAGCCTCCTAGCAGACAACTTGTATTTCATCAAAGTGCGCGAACCAGCTTATCAGAATGTGGATATCAGAAAAATTGCTCGCGAAATCGCTGATCAGGCTGATATTATTTATTTCTCCGCTCGAAAATTAGGTCATGCTCGCGGCGGCGGCATTTGCACAAGCAATCATGAATTGTATATGAAAATGCGCGAACTAGTCCCACTCTTTGAAGGCTTCTTAACCTATGGCGGTATGAGTGTTCGCGAGATGGAAGCAATCACTGTTGGTTTAGATGAAACAATGGATTACGATATGATCAGTCAAGGGCCATTGTTTATTGAATATATGGTAAATGAGCTAAAACAACGCGGTGTACCTGTCGTTACACCCGCAGGCGGTTTAGGTTGTCACCTAAATGCCATGGAGTTTGTTTCCCATATTCCTCAATCCGAATATCCCGCAGGCGCGTTGGGTGCGGCTCTATTTATTGCCGGCGGCATCCGAGGTATGGAACGTGGTACCCTCTCTGAAGATCGTGAGGCTGATGGCTCTGAGCATTATTCCAACATGGAACTTTTACGCTTGGCCGTTCCTCGAAGAGTCTTTACCCTCTCACAAATTAAATATGCAATCGACCGTATCGTTTGGCTCTACGACAACCGCAAACTCATCGGTGGATTGAAATTTGTGGAAGAACCCAAAGTTTTACGGTTCTTTATGGGTAAATTAGCTCCCGTATCTGACTGGCAGGAAAAACTGGTGGCTAAATTTAAAGCTGATTTTGGCGACAGCCTCTAATCCGCTAACCAACCCTCCAAAGGAAGATTCCTTTCGGAGAATTCATCTCCCTTTACTCACTTATTTTTAAAGTCATCAAAAATCTAGCCAATATTATTATTTAGTTGTCTCCCCTATAATGCTGATAGAGTTTTAACGGCTAAACCTAATAGTTTTACAAAGTGCCGTTTGTCTCTGTTCGTTTTAGTTTTGGGGTTAAAGCGTTGTATGTTGGAGCGGATTTTCAAGATGGGACCTGTCGTTTTATAGTCTGGGCTCCAAACCAAAAACGCCTTACGCTTGTGTTGCCCAAAGAAAACCAATATTTTTCCATGGACAAATCAGCGGGCGGCTATTGGACCACTACCATAGAGGGTCTTGAAGCAGACACCCGCTATCTCTACGAACTAGACAACAAAACCCAAACCCCTGATCCAGCCTCCCACTATCAGCCCGAGGGCGTTTTTGGTGCCTCACAGGTTATTGATCATGATGTTTTTCGCTGGAGCGACCAGCAATGGTGTGGCTTAGACCTCAAAGATTTGATATTTTATGAATTACACGTGGGCACCTTCACTCAAGAGGGCACTCTTCAAGCCGTTCAAAACCGCATCAAGACACTACGTGAATTGGGCATAAATGCGGTGGAGCTTATGCCCATCATGCAGTTTAGCGGCAAACGTAACTGGGGCTATGACAGTGTCTTTCCCTTTGCTGTGCACAACAGCTATGGGGAACCCAACGGCCTAAAAGCACTAGTTAATGAGTGCCACAACCAAGGCGTCGCACTGTTTGTGGATTGTGTATACAATCATCTAGGACCTGAAGGCAGTTGCCTAAACAACTACGGACCCTACTTTCCCAGCACACAACTCGGTCGCTGGGGAGCAAGCATAAATCTTGACGGCCCCCAAAGCGAGGGAGTGCGTAACTACTTTCTTGAAAACCTCTTTCACTGGCTAAACCACTACCACCTCGATGGCATACGCCTCGATGCCGTTCTCTCTATGCACGATAAAAGTCCCCGCCACTTTCTAGTTGAACTCAACGAAAAAACCCACGCATACGCCAAAACGACGGGCAGAAAAACATATCTCATAGCCGAAAGTGGCTACAACATACCTCAAGTTCTCACCCCCATAGACAAGGGCGGCTTTGGCTTTGATGCACAGTGGCTCGATGATTTCCAGCATGCAGTTTTTGCACTGCTCACAGGCGAACACGAAGGCTACTACGGCGACTATGGCCGTATTGAAGATCTAGCTGAGACTCTAACTGAGGGCTTTGTCTTTGTCGGAGATGAACCCAACTACAAACGCAAACGTCCCGAGGAATCCTACCGCTGGTTAGCGGCTGATCAATTCATCGTCTTTAGCCAAAACCATGACCAAGTGGGTAATCGCCTCTTAGGGGAGCGCTTAGCTACCTTAGCTGGATTTGAAGCCGCAAAACTATCAGCTGGTATTGTGTTACTCTCACCCTATGTTCCCTTATTGTTTATGGGTGAAGAGTATGGCGAGACAGCTCCTTTTCAGTTTTTTGTCGACTACCAAAACAAAACCCTCTCTGAGGCGGTCAGAACAGGCCGAAAAAAAGAGTTCGCATCTTTTCATTGGCAAGGGGAGGTGCCTGACCCCCAGAGCCCCCAAACCTTTGAACAATCCACACTTAACTGGCAAACCCGTAACACCGAGCAGGGACAAAAAATCCTCTCATATTACCATGCCTTAATTGAGTTGCGAAGAAAACACCCGCTTTTTCAGCCCCAGACCCAGCGGCAAATAAAACACCTCTACATAAAGAAACCTGTTTTATTTGTGCATAAACAAAGCGATAATGCAGAAGAAGCCGGTATCATTGCAAACTGTGCAAACACTCCAACACGCTATACTTTCCCCTTTGAAGGCGGTCCATATGTGAAAGTGCTCGATTCAGCAGATTTTGCTTATGCCGGTTTAGGCTCACTGCTTCCAACGTTGGCTAATAGCGGTGACACGCATACTATTGGGGCCTTCAATTTGGCCGTATTTCTCAAGCAATCCCAGGATGATCCAAGTTGACTGAGCGCTATATCTGTATCCATGGGCACTTCTACCAGCCTCCCCGTGAAAACCCTTGGCTTGAAGAAGTTGAATTTCAAGACTCTGCCCAACCCTACCATGATTGGAACGAACGTATAACCGCTGAGTGTTATGCTCCCAATGCTGTTAGTCGAGTTATGGACTCGGAGTGGCGCATTATGGGCTTAATAAATAATTACAGCCGTATCAGCTTCAACTTTGGCCCCACTCTGCTCTATTGGCTAGCTAAACACAAACCCCCAGTTTATCAAGCCATCCTTGATGCTGACAAAGAAAGCCTGACTAATTTTGGAGGACATGGCTCCGCTATAGCACAGATCTACAATCACATGATTATGCCCTTGGCTAATCGCCGTGACAAGGAAACACAGGTAAAGTGGGCTATTTACGATTTTGAGTTACGCTTTGAGAGATTTCCTGAGGGTATGTGGTTATCTGAGACGGCGGTAGATATAGAAACCCTAGAGGTTTTAGCAGAGAACAACATTAAATTCACTATTCTCTCATCTCATCAAGCCCTAAAGATACGCAAAATCGGCGAGGACAACTGGTTTGATGTTTCGGATGGCAAAATTGATCCCCGCTACCCCTACTTGTGTTATTTACCCTCCGGAAAAACAATCGTATTGTTTTTCTTTGACCGGCGTACAGCTGTTGATATCTCCTTTGGGCATTTGCTTGAAAACGGTGAAGCCTTCGCCAAACGTCTCATCGACGCCCTAAACCCCCAAGATGGCGAGGGACAAATAGAAAATATCGCCAGTGACGGCGAACTCTATGGACACCATCACCCTCACGGGGATATGACTTTAGCATACTGCATCTACTCCATCGTATCTAACGAAACAGTTAAACTCACAAACTATGGAGAGTTCCTCGAAAAGCATCCCCCGCGACATGAAGTACAGATAGCCCAAAACACCTCCTGGAGTTGCAGTCATGGCATTGAGCGATGGCGAGCTGATTGTGGTGACAACATGGGTAGAGCCGGCTGGCATCAGACCTGGCGCAAACCCCTCCGAGAAGCCATGGACTGGCTAAGAGACACTCTAATACCCCAATTTGAACAAGCAGTTGCCCAGTATCTAACTGATCCCTGGGTCAGCCGAAACGACTACATCAAAGTAGTCCTAAACCGCTCAAGAGAAAACATTGAACTGTTTCTCTCAAATCACTCAAAGCAGCCGCTAAACGAAAATGAAAAACGTCGAGCTATCCAACTCTTAGAACTACAACGCCACACCATGCTTATGTACACAAGTTGCGGGTGGTTTTTTGACGAAATCAGCGGTATTGAAACAGTGCAGGTCATGATGTATGCCGCACGGGTGATGCAACTAACCAAAGACCTCTTCAACCTCGATCTAGAGACCCAGTACCTCCAAATACTTGAAGGCGCACCCAGCAACATACCCGAATTCTCTAACGGCGCAAAAATCTATAACATATTTGTAAAACCCGCCATAGTAGACTTTGCCAAGATAAGCGCCCAAAACACCATGCGCGAACTCTTTGCTGACAACATAGAACCCCCCTCAGCCGCCTCCCAGATACCCAATAACTGTTTTAGCATAAAAATGGAAAACATTGAAAAACAAGACGACGGAAAATTCCGTCTCCACCTCAACCGCTCCACAGTTTTCTCCTCCATAACCCTTGATGAACAAACCTTTAGCTGCGCTGCCCTCTGGCTAGGTGATCACAATGTCATCTGCGGAGCCCAACCCAACATGCCCCAAAATCAATTCCTCACCCTATCTGCTAAGCTGATTGAAACCTTTGAGAAAGAACAGATCAACGAAATACTTTTAGATATATCAAAATATTTTGGACCCAACTATTCCCTAACTGATCTCTTCAAAGACGATCAACACTACATCCTTGACTACATCGTGGCTGATGGCTTAAACAAAGCCAAAGAACTCAACGACATCATCTATCATGATAACTCAGCAATACTTCGATTCATGAAAGAAAACCGCATCCTCCCACCCAAGCCCCTGCAATCAGCCGCCGAAGTTGTCATCAACATGGAAATAGAACAACTACTCCGCTCCCAAACCATAGATTTAGAGAAACTACAAAAACTCATCAATGACTCCAAATACCTCACCCTCACCTTGGACTCTCAACTCTTAGGGTTCCAAGCTAGCCAAAAAATCACCCAAGAATTCAACAAACTCGCCCAAACACCCCAAACCCTCGAAACCCTAAACAACCTAACCACCCTAATCCGCATGATCCACGAGCTTTCTCTACCCCTTAATCTTTGGCAATCCCAAAATATCCTCTTCAAAATCACACAGAACCAGTATCAAACCCTAAAAACCAAAACAGATCCAACCTCACAGACTTGGGTTATAGCGTTTACTAGCCTATGTGAATTAATCGGAATACGGCTGACATAACCATGAAAGCCCCCCGAGCAACTTATCGCATACAATTAAACCAAACCTTCCCCTTTAGTAGCCTGCGAGATATCGTGCCCTACCTCAGCAAACTCGGTATATCCCACATCTATGCCTCACCAATTTTCCAAGCTCAACCAGGTAGTCTACACGGCTACAACATAACCAATCCCACCGCCCTAAACCCAGAACTCGGCACCAGAGCCGACCTTGAGGACCTCCTAAACGAGCTCAACGCTTACGGATTGGACTGGTTACAAGACATCGTCCCAAATCACGCCGCATGCACCCCTCAAAACAAACAACTCTACGACGTTTTAACCAAAGGTTCCAACTCAACCTACGCCCGTTTTTTTGACATAGACTGGAATTATCCCTCAAAGAAGCTATCGGGAAAACTGTTGTTACCCATCCTAGCAAAGCCCCCAAATCAATGCTTAAAAAAAGGTCAAATAAGTTTGGCCTATGATGCCGGTTTCAAAATAGTCTATGGTAATCTCACATTTCCACTAAACGATACTACTCAGCAGCATCTAACCCTAGAGGGTTCAATTCAGCAGGTGCTTGATAAATATAATAACAATCCCCAACTCTTCAGCACATTGCTATCCAAACAATACTACCGTTTTGCTCATTGGCAAACTGCATATAGATGCATTAACTATCGTCGTTTTTTTGACATCAACGGCTTAATTGGTACCTGTATGGAAAACCCCGCCGCTTTTGCGGAATGGCATCGTCTCATTTTCGAGTTGATGCAGCGCAATGCAATTGGCGGTTTAAGGGTCGATCATATCGATGGTTTATATGATCCCAAAACCTACCTCAAAGAATTGCGTGTGCGCTGTCCCAGATCTTACCTATTGGTGGAGAAAATCCTAACAGGTGAGGAACCTCTGCCAAAAACTTGGCCCATTGAAGGCACCACAGGCTATGACTTTCTTAACTATGTCAACAAGCTCTTGGTACAAAGTGCTAATGAATCCACATTTACTACCCTCTACCAAAATTTCACCGGTAACACCCAAACCTTTGAGGACCTATTGTACCAAGCAAAGAAAGCCGTTGTGATGACCTATTTTTTGGGAGATGCACAAAACTTGGCAAGATTGTTTGCTAACGCTATGGGTGAATCGATGTATAATGTGTCGCTTGACCAAACGCTTCTAATGGTTGTGGAGTTGCTGGCTTGCTTTCCTACTTATCGCACCTATATTGACGGGTCAAACAGCGATGATGATTCAGCATTTAGAGTTGCAATTAAATTAGTCCAAACGCGAAATCCCCCGCTTACCACTCAGCTCACCGTACTGACCCGATTGTTAAACAAGCGCCAGACATCGCCCAATGCATTGTTTGCGCTGAGACGATTCCAACAGTTCACAGGCGCTGTTATGGCTAAAGGCTTTGAGGACACCCTGCTCTACCGCTATGTAAGGTTACTATCCCTAAACGAAGTAGGCTCAAATCCCGCTCAGTTTGGCATATCCACAGATCAGTTCCATGAATTTAACCAGTTACGACAACAGACCTGGCCGTTGACCCTCAACGCCACAAGTACCCATGACACCAAACGCGGTGAGGACACACGGGCAAGGCTTAACATATTGAGCCAAATTCCCAATGAATTCCAAACCAACATAGCGCAATGGCAAAAAATCATTTTCTCAAAAAAGACGCAGATCAACGGTGCCGCCGTCCCAGACGACAATGAAACTTATTATCTCTACCAAACACTCCTAGGCGCTTATCCCTGGGATGATATAGAACAGCAAGAGTTCCCCAACCGCATAGCTCAGCACATAATTAAGACTCTGCGGGAGGCCAAAGTGCATTCCTGCTGGATTGAACCCAACCTGCCCTATGAAGATACAGTGGTTGCTTTTGCACTCTCACTTCTATCTGACGCCGAGTTTATGGATGCATTTTTGCCTCTCCAGAGAAAAATCGCTACCTATGGTCTTCTCAATTCACTTACCCAAACCCTGCTAAAAATTGTCTGTCCCGGCATTCCTGACTTTTACTGGGGCACTGAGCTGTGGGATCTAACCCTTGTTGACCCCGACAACCGCCGCCCCATAGATTTTGCGCTGAGACAAAAGCTACTATCCAAAGTTGCAACCCTAAACCCCAAAAAAGCAATAACTCTTTTGGCTACTCCAAGCGATGGAAAAGCTAAACTCTACATAATCTACAAAGCGCTTCAGTTCCGAAAGAGCCAACCTCTGCTCTTTGAGAAAGGCAAATACTTGCCAATAACCATCAAAGGCCCTCAATCTAATCACGTAGTGGCTTTCTGCCGAATAAACAACAGCGGTAGCGGCGATTATGCGTTGGTTGTTGTACCCAGATTTGTTACTGAGTTGCTCTCTGTAGAGTTGAGCAAATCCCAAATGTCTAACCCCCAAAATTGGTACGATATTAACTGGGCAGATACCTGCCTAAGCCTTCCTGAAGGTCTGCCCTCCAGATGGATTGATATATTCACTGGAAAACCTCTATTCTCTGACTGCGGACAACTACCCCTAAGTGTGGTTCTCAACGATTTTCCCGTTGCCCTGCTCTATGGTGACAAACATGGCTAAATCTCAGCGTGCCAGTGGGATTTTGCTTCACATAACTTCCCTTCCTTCGATGTTTGGTATCGGTGACTTGGGCCCTGAGAGCTATAGATTTGCTGATTTGCTTGCTAGCAGTAAGCAACACTATTGGAGTATTCTGCCGTTATCGCCAACCCGGCTCGAAGACTCCAATTCACCCTACCAAACAAGTTCCGCCTTCGCTGGAAACCCCCTCTTAATCAGCCCTTATTTGCTTGTTCAAGATGGCCTTTTATCTAAACTAGACATCAAACATCTCTCAACATCTAACGCCAAAGTGAATTTTGCAGCTATCTATTCTAAAAAACAACTCATGCTAAAAGCGGCCTACCAAAACTTCAAAAAATCAAAGCTCAACGCTACCTCCGAGTTTGAAACTTTTTGTAGCCAAAATAACCATTGGCTGTGTGACTATGCACTCTACAATGCGTTGAGACAAAAAACAGGTATCCCATGGTATGACTGGCCCTTATCTATTAAAAACCGCGAACTCTATGCAATCGCCCACAAACAGCAACAACTAAAAGAAGAAATTGAAGCTGAAAAATTTTCACAGTACCTCTTCTCTAACCAATGGTACCGCCTAAAAAAATA
The DNA here is from genome assembly GCF_009778815.1 of Candidatus Bathycorpusculum sp. Classification (NCBI taxonomy): domain Archaea; kingdom Thermoproteati; phylum Candidatus Bathyarchaeota; class Bathyarchaeia (SeqCode); order Bathyarchaeales (SeqCode); family Candidatus Bathycorpusculaceae; genus Candidatus Bathycorpusculum; species Candidatus Bathycorpusculum sp. Next base: position 14,935 of record NZ_WRFL01000001.1, on the reverse strand, counting down.
CTGCAAAACACGCCAGATAAATCTCATTGGCGATTTACCCTTCTATGTTGCGCACGACAGCGCCGATGTTTGGGTACATCCTGAGCTCTTTAGTCTCTACCAAAACGGCAAATCCAAATACGTTGGAGGCGTACCCCCCGATTACTTTAGTTCATTGGGGCAGTTGTGGGGTAACCCTGTCTATAATTGGCAAAACCACCAAGTCACCAACTTTGAATGGTGGATAAAACGCATAAAACATACCCTAACCCAATGTGATAGATTGCGTCTGGATCATTTCCGCGGGTTTGTAGCCTACTGGCAGGTATCAGCAAAAGCAAAAACTGCCCAAAGCGGACAATGGATCAAAACACCAGTCAATGCATTTTTTGAGACCCTAACGCAGACTTTTCCATCCTTACCCTTCATAGCCGAGGATTTAGGCTACATCGACAAACCGGTTAAACGGGCCATCAAGCAACTGGGGATTCCCGGTATGCGCGTATTGCTCTTTGGCTTAGACAGTTCCAAAACTAATCCTCATGCTCCAGAGAACTATACTAAAAATTCAGTTGCATACACCAGCACCCATGACACCAACACGGTCTTCGGATGGTTTACCACCGAAGCAACTGCTAAACAACGCCAAGCCTTTCTCAAGCTAATTGGCCGTCCAGTTTCTAAACGTGATGTCAGTTTTGAAGCTATCAAACTGGTTATCTCCTCTTTAGCTGGGTTGTGTATTTTTCCCCTTCAAGATGTTTTGGGATTAGACGCTAAAACCCGAATGAACAATCCTGGTCACCCAAAAGACAACTGGCAGTGGCGGGTAACAGAAAAACAACTTGCAAACCTGTGCATAGATGAACTCTACGATATTACCGTTACCGCCAACAGAGCTTGATGGGTAGGACGATGATAATTAAATAAACAAAAATTAAATCGCTTAGCGATGGAAATATTGTTCTATAGTAGTTAATCTGTTGCTGATTGGGTCTTAATTTTGGCCAAGATTTAATTTAAAGAGATGTCTATACCCTCATGGGGCCCTATAGTGCCAAAGAAAGAAAGTATAGAGGTAAGTGAAGCGGAAACTTTTGCATCTTATAATGAAAAGTTGAAACTCAAATATGGTGATAACTGGTTGGGACGCGGTAAATGTACCGGCTTAGAGTTTAAGCGCTGGTTAGCACTGCGTGATAATCTGGCCGAAATCCCCTAAACCCGTACCTAAGCTTCTGATTCCTCGATATTCATGGTGTGGCCGAGAGGAAGTTGCCACTAAATTCGTATTCGGGATTTTGAGGTGAAAAGTCTGTTGAATTATATTTTGTTTGCCAAGATTTTGACGGCTTAAAAAGCCGTCCGGTTTTTTGGTTGATAATGTTAGAGTATTTCTGCAAGTGTTTCTATGTTAAAAACTGTGTTTGCACAGCCATTTTTTATCAATGGTATGGCTTGTACTGCTAGGCCTTTGTTGCTTAATGGTGAACGTAGCATTTTTGCTTCTTCACCGCATGCTACACCTACTACGCCTTCATATTTTGTGTTATTAAAAATCTTGGGAATACAGCTACCTCCTGCTAAAACATATACATCATAGCCTTTTTCTTTGGCTATTTTATCTGCTTTATTGATGAGACAATCCTCAGCGCAGTGTGCACAAATGTAACTTGGGATATTGCTATCAAAACTTGCTTGGCACCGATTATCTAAATATTTCCTTGAACAATGCGGGAGCAAAAGGGCTCTTTTTTTGCTTTCTAAAAATTTGTTTTGCTCATTTAGATTTGCTACTTGCATGTCAATTAAATCATGCAGTAAGACTAGGGCATCATTGATGTTGAGTCCTGTTAGTTCTTCAATTTTGAATTTTGTTATAATATCACTAGAGGTTTTTAAAATGGTTGTATGCATGCCCTTTTGGTAACTAATTGTTGCAAGCTCGGTGAAGAAAAACCTTGGAACGTTAGACAAGTCAAACGTAAATTTGTAGGGCATGTGCTAAATATGCAAAGTCCCGCTTAAAAGAAATTCCCCTATGTAGCCTCAATATTTCCAAAAACTTGATTTTCTTTGCCGCATGTTGACCTTTTTAGTACTTTTTTGTTAACTCGCTTACTGCATTTACACTCCATGGCCGGTTAGCAGAATCAGACACTGGCTGTAGTGTTGGTGACTGTTAGTTTAGCATCGTGTGATATGTTGTAGACTTGAAACTTATTTTATCTTTTTTTGATATCGCTTGGCCACATCAAACTTTTGCTCTTTGCTATTATTATCGTCGACGGCAAAAAATTTCAGTAGCTCCTTTAGTATGATGCTGGCTGCTTTTTTATCTAAAGGTTCATTTTCGTTACCGCATTTTGGTGAATATATGCATGAGGGACATCCTTCTCTACATTCACAGTTATCTATGAGGTCTAAGGTTTTTTCCCATAGTGGCTTTATTTTTGCATAGAGTGCTTCTGAGATGCCAATCCCTCCTTCAAAGCCATCGTAGATAAAAATTGTTGGCTCTTTAGTGTCTGGGTGTAGCGGGGTTGATACTCCTCCAATATCCCATCGATCACACATTGCAAAGATTGGAGACATCGCTATCATAGCATGTTCAACTGCGTGAAGGCCGCCAGCAAAATCAAGGCTTTGATTCTCTATGAGCTCTCTAACTTTGTCTGGAATGCTAAACCATACTCCAATCGTTGAGAACGTCAGCGGCGGCAGATCAAGCGTGCTTCTCTCAATAACGGTATCATATGTTTTGGTGATGTAGGTGTGGTATGTTTCTGTGATTGATAGCTCGCCTAATCCTATCTTTGTGCTCTTGTTGCTTTTTTCATGTGTTTTATTGATTGTTACCTCAACGTCTTTTAGTGCTTCTGTATGGTAGTGGACGTTTTCCTGCTTTACTTTGGCTACTAAATGGTTAAGGTCTAAGCTTTCACAGATGTAGGTTTCACCTTGATGGAGTAAAACTGCGCCGGTGTGTGCTTCTTCATAGGCTTTGTTTAACGTTAGGGTTTCAAGCAGGTTCTCATTGCAAAAAACGGTGACTGTTTTATCGGAAATATTTCCAAGACTCACCACTTCGGTTGTTCGTGCTGTTCCTGAGTAGACCCAGCCATGTGGCGTTTTTTTGACTAATTTTTCTTGTTCTAATGCTTGAATGCTTGCTGAGAGCAATTCGGGAAAAAATTGTTTATCTCCCTCATTTATCGGTAACTCGCTGGTTGCACACATGATATGACCTGAGGTGATGTAGTGATTGTGCAAACCAATTATTGCTTGTTCATGCGGTCTGCCAAAGAAGTCACTTGGATGCTTCATAAAATATTGATCCAGTGGATTTTGATAAGCCACAAGCATCACAAGAGAATCCATGTTGCTTCTGCCTGCCCTTCCTGCTTGTTGCCAAGTTGAAATGACCGTTCCCGGATAGCCCGAGATTATAACTGAGTCAAGTGAGCCTATGTCTATTCCAAGTTCCAATGCATTGGTTGAGACTACTCCAATTAAATTTTTATTTTTCAGCCTGTTTTCTATGTCTCGTCGTTCTTGAGGCAGATAACCTGCTCGATATGCCGTAATGACATTAGTTGGCTTGGACTTTGCGGTGAGTTCTGTTTTGGTCCATCGGGTAATTAGCTCCGCCATCTGTCTTGAGGTTGTAAAACAAAGCGTTTGCAAATTTTGTAACACGCTAAGTGTCAGGAGGTCTTTTGTTTCTTGATGAGTTGACCTTCGAAGGGTGTTGGTTGAATCTTCAAAGGGTGGATTCCAAAAAACAAACGATTTCTTTCCTCTGGGTGAGCCATCATTTGATATGACCTCAAAGTCTTTTCCAGTGAGCCTTTTGGCGTGTTCTTCTGGATTTGCAATGGTTGCCGAGGAAAGAATAATCTGAGGGGTTGCATGATAATGATTGCAGATCCTTAGCAATCGCCTAATTAACATAGCTACATTTGAACCAAACACTCCGCGGTAAATGTGAGCCTCATCCATTACAATGAATTTGAGATTTTGAAAGAACTTACGCCATTTATAATGCCAGGGGAGATATTGATGTAGGCCATAGGGGTTGGTGAGGATGATTCGCGAGTTTTCTCTTATGCTTGCTCGCTGATACTGAGGGGTATCTCCATCATAGATATTTGGGTCTACTTTTATTTGGCTCTCTTTTTCTAGTTCTTTTAGAACTTTTAGTTGGTCATTTGTTAATGCCTTTGCGGGGTAGATGTAGAGTGCCGTTGCTTTGCTATCCCTTGTTAGGGCTTCAAAGACTGGTATATTGAACGCTAAGGTCTTACCCGAAGCTGTGGGTGTCGCTATAACTACATTTTTTCCAGATCTAGCCGCATTAATCGCTTGAGCTTGGTGTGAATACAGCTGAATTTTTCGATTTAACAAAACCTTCTGCAAATTCTCCGGCAGTGGCTTTTCAAGTTCACCCCAGACGGCTTTGTGTGCTGGTAACTCTTCTAGGTGTACAATTTGTTTTTTATAAGAACGCGATTGCTTGATGCCTCTGATGAATTCCTCTATCAAGCCCATTCCTCATAGAGCTTAGAAAACAAAGTCCCAAGGGTTAGTAAATCTTGCCGGTTATGCTCAACTATTGGCACAAGCGGCCCCACATTTTTTGTTCTCAGATAGGTATCATAGAAGTGAGGAACCAAAGCTCCTGGAATATTGATGTCTCTTTTGATTCCTAGATATTTTTCTACTGTTTCTAGTTTGCAATCGGTAAGTTTGGGTTTTAATGCGCGCCTTGTAAAATGTAGAATATCAAAATTTGTGTTATCTATGTAACCATCCAATCCATAGTAGGCTAATCTCTGCTTAATGTAGGGAATGTCAAAACTTTTTCCATTATAGGTGATAAGCGATAGGTTTGGATCGAGTTGAGCGATTAATGCATATATGGCACTGGGTTCATCGGGGATATCTCTTAGCAGAAATTGGGTTGTACAAATGTGATTCTTTGTTGGTTTAGCTATACCTAGTAAAATTATAGGCCGCTCGGATAACCCCAAGGTTTCAATATCAACAATGGCAAAATCTTGGTTTTGACAGAACCCCGCTAAATAGTGTAACAATGGATGAGATTTTGGAAGTCGTTGCCAGAGCCATTTCTGGGCTAAATTCACCTCTTTTTTGTCAATCAATTTCATATATTCATAGGCTTGCATCTTCCAGCGGGGATGGCGTTCCAAGTCCTCTACTGTCTTATACCCTTGGTTTTTTAGCAGTTGCTCATTTGCCGGCCCTATACCTGGAAGTACTTTAAGATCAGAGATCATAACTTGACGACTTTGCTCATAGGTCACCGTTTTGAATTTAGCACAGCAGGAGGAGGATATCTCATAGCATTGTCCTTGCTCATTTGAAACTATCTTACCCGGCAATGCATCCTCAAGGGATTTACCTCTATACTGCCTAAGGAGTTGTTTCTCAAATTTTAGTGCCTGTTCATATTCAGAGCTCCATATCCAGCTCTCAAACACCTGCGGTTTTTGCGGTTCAGGTCCTTTTTCAGACACAACCTTAAATTCTCTTGACTGCCCGACTCTTTTCCGCAGACTCTCAGCAACTCTAAACAGCGCCATTCTTTCCTTAGATACCCTCCCACTTTGAATTTCCCCCGGAATAGTTGATGGTAAACCTGGCGCTTCTTTATTGAAAGTCGCCAACAGAAAAGAACCACAGATCGTGCAGAATCTACTTTGAACATACTCTTCTTTTGAGTAACTCTTTTTGCATTTCCTGCAAACGTAGCTAATTGACACTTATCGATCAAACTACAACAGTTCAATTGTTATAAAAGCTCTACGTCAAACATAATCAACTATGCATTAGAAGACACAACCAAAAAATAATCACCACAATAATATCCTCGAGTTTCATTTTGCTTCCCAAATTTTACATTTTTGTGTTAAATATGTTAATGTGTAATCGGGGCTATGATGTTAAAGGTGAGTGGGTTTATGGTTGATAAAAATATTAAGCTCTTTGAGAATAAACGGGTTCGTACTGTTTGGGATGAAGAAAAACAAGACTGGTATTTTTCCATAGTTGATGTATAGGTATATTGACTGACCAGGTTACGCAACGCGCGGAGCAAGTAATTATTGGGCTAAATTAAAGGAACGACTTAATGCAGAGGGCGCAAATGAACTGCTGATAAAATGTCAGCAGTTGAAAATGCCTGCCGAAGACGGAAAAATGCGTCTTACCGATACTGCTGATACAGAACAAATTTTACGCATAATTCAGTCTATTCCTTCGCCTAAGTCGGAGCCGTTTAAGTTATGGCTTGCCGCGGTTGGAAAAGACCGAATTGAGGAAACATTTGATCCAGAGTTGTCGATTGATCGGGCTCTTGTTACTTATTTAAAACAAGGCTACAGCCGAGAATGGATCAATCAAAGATTACAAGCAATACAGGTCCGAAAAGAATTGGTTGATGAATGGGCGGATCGGGGTGTAAAGGGCGGCGAATATGCCATTTTAACTGATGAAATCACTCAAGCATAGTCGGGATTGACGACAAGATAGTATAAAACTGTGAAAGGCTTAAAAAAAGAGGGCTTGCGTGATAACATGACTACTTTAGAGCTGGTACTAAATATGCTTGCTGAAGCGACCACCACAGAGATTTCAAAGGAAGAAACCGAATACTTTTGAAAAAAATAAGGAGGTTGCGAAACGTGGTGGGAGTGTTGCTGGAAATGCTCGTAAAGAAATTGAAGCGCAAACAGGAAGCCCGTTATAACTTCAAAGAAGGCAGTTGATTTTACACGGCTTCTTGCGGATGTAGTTGAAAGTAAGGTTGACGGAACGGATAAGGCTGAGGAATAATGCTTCAAACATGTGAAAGGTTTAGCGTGATTTTTGTTGGCGATAGAATGATGGCGCCGGGGAAGGGACTCGAACCCCTGCGGGCGCGAAGCCCACCAGCTGTCTTGCCATTTCTGGCTCTTGCCCTCTTTTGTTTGATCTCGAGGCTGGCGCGATAACCACTCCGCCACCCCGGCCCGGTAGATAACTTGGTGTTCTGTCTAAAAGAGTTTTCAGTCTGTAAATCACCTATCAATTAGGCTTTTGATAAGTAAAGATGCATTAGCGCAAAAGACAGGTCATAAAGTATAAGAATAAGAGTGTCCCCTTATTGGGAAGCTGGTAGTGAATTAGCGTGAACGTTCCTAAAGAAATCAACACGTACTGTCCTAAATGTAAAACTCACACCGTACACACGGTCAGCCTCTATAAGGCGGGTAAACGCCGGGCACTTGCCGCTGGCGAGAGAGCCCACGCACGTGAAAAAACAGGGTATGGTGGTCAAAAGTATCCGTTGCAGCGTGAGTTTGCCAAAACAACCAAAAAGCAGACTCTGCGTTTGAAATGTAAACTCTGTAACTATATGTATCATAAAGACGGCATACGCCTAAGAAAACTCCAGATACAATAAATAATTTAACAGGAGAAAAAATTATGTCTGAATGGAATAAACTTATCCCAAAACCCCGTAGCGTTTTTCTGCGTGTTAAATGCCAGAAATGCGGCAACGAGCAGCTTCTCTTCAGCAATGCCGTCAACACTATAACCTGCAATGTATGCGGTGTAACCTTAGCTGAACCCAGTGGCGGCAGAGCAAAAATAAACGGCGAAGTTCTTTCGGTTCTCGAGTAGGTGTCAAAACCAATGGCTGAGCGTAAGCCGCAATGGCCCGAAGTCGGTGACCTTGTCATCGCTACAATCGAAACAGTTACAGATTATGGCGCTTACGCTAAACTCGACGAGTACGACAAACGAGGTCTCCTCCATGTCTCCGAAATCTCCTCATCTTGGATCCGCAATATCCGTGATTTCGTACGGGAAGGCCAAAAAGTAACCCTCAAAGTTCTCCGGGTAGACCACGATAAAGGCCACATCGATCTCTCTCTGCGTCGAGTCACCAAACGCGAACGCATAGAAAAAGTCATGTCCTGGAAAAAAGAGCGCAAAGCAGACGCACTGCTTCGCGGTGTCGCTGAAAAACTCGGTATGACAAGCGAAGAAGTCTACCAAAAAGCCGGAACTATAATCGAACAAAAATATGACCTATACGAAGGCTTCGAGAAAGCTGCAGTGGAAGGATCAGACGCACTAATCGACATAGGTGTCCCCGAAGACATCGCCAAAGCATTCAGCGAAGTCGCACAGGAACGTATCCATGTCAAACTCGTCAAAGTCCGCGGAGTGCTCGAAATCCGAGTCGTAAAACCCAATGGTGTACGAGTCATCAAAGAAGCCTTCCAAAAAGCTAAAACTGAAAAAATCAAAGATGCCAAACTTACCTTCTATGTCATAGCTGCTCCAAAATACAGTATGGAAGTACAAGCAGAAAACTATAAGCGTGCAGAAGATGTCATGCAAAAAACCGCAGATAACATCGTAAACTATATTGTTAAAGCAGGCGGCCAAGGCAGTTTTAGAAGGGAGAAATAGTGAACTGGCAGCTGCGTAAATGCGAAAAATGTGGCATCTACACACTCAACAAGGCAAATTGTACCGCATGTGGAGGGAACGTGCGAATTCCACATCCCGCAAAATTTTCCCCTGACGATAAATACCTCAAATACCGTATGGCCGCTAAAAGGAGCCAATAAACATGAAGGAAACATACATTAAAGAATTCAGCCAAATCCAACCCAACAACCCCGTGCTCATCGAAGGCCTCCCCGGATTGGGGCTGGTTGGTAAAATTGCATTGCGCTACCTCATAAAACAGCTCAAAGCCAAAAAAATTGCCTATCTCTACTCACCGCATTTTCCCTACTTCGTCCTAGTTAACAAAAAAGGTAACGTACGGCTCCTGAGGGGTAGTTTTTACTACTATCAAAACCCCAACGGCAATGACATCATTCTCTTTACAGGCGACAGTCAATCCCAAACTATCGAAGGCCAATACGAAATCGCTGATCGCATGCTGGACTTTAGCGAGAAATACGGCGTAAAAGCCATTGCAACAATCGGTGGCTATCGTATAGAACCCCAAGAAAAACCCCGTGTCTACATTGCTGCAAATGATCAAACAATCCTAAACCGTGCAATCGATGGCGGCGCAACACTTAGCACCGCTGGAAGTCCCATTGTAGGCACCGCTGGTCTAATTTTAGGCTTAGCTAAATTCAAAAAAATCGAAGCCCTCTGTCTGCTAGGTGAAACCCGCGGCTATCTCCCAGACCCCCTAGCTGCTAAAAGTGTGCTCGAAGTCCTCAAATCCACTTTTAACTTCGAGTTAGACCTCAAAAACTTAGACGACGAAATCGCCAAAGCAGAAACTATGGTCACAAAACTTCAACAAATCGAAGTCAAACGTGCGCTTGAAGCTGAGGAAAACCGCAAACAAGAAGACAAAAAAACAACCTACATCTCCTAATCCCTTTCCCATATCTCAGTTCCCAACGATACCCTCTCGTCAAAGGGTAAAACAATCTCTTTTCAATTTATTGTTCAGATATAGCTGATCAATTCTTTATTGTCGACTGATAACCGTGCAAACCTGTGCATCTTTTCCCTTTGCAGGTTATCGATAAAAATACTCTATTAGCACCTTCAAAGTGGTTTCTTGGCTACTCTAAATGAATTGCCCGTGGTATTTCGGTATCAAGTAATCTTGATAGCCCGGTTACCTGTGTGCTAAGCTATTATGTTTATCTAATTCACGTTAGTATGTGTGGTTATTTGTTGTTTTCAATTGTTTAGGTCTTCTTTAGGCATCCTTCGCGGGGTTCATAGACTGTGCCTTCACGGAGTAGTTGTCCAATCATGCGTTCGATTTCGTTTTTTGGAATCTTGTGTTTGGTCTCAAGTTCATTGACCAGTGCATCGCGTTCAACTATACCTGTTAATTTTTCCATGTCCATAATGGTTGAGAGTACTATGCCTAAGCGGTCACGGATGCTCTTGGGGCGGCCAGTCATGATCAAATCAATATCAACTTTAAAGCTAGACATGTCGATGCCCACTTCCTCTAGTGAGCGTTTCATGATGGCTATGGCTGCCTCTGCATCTTCAGGTGTAACTATGGGTCGCAAGGCTACACGTGCTCGGGCTTCAGAAACGCGAACCAGTGATTCGAGCTGACGAGCGGTGATAGCAACAGGTGAACCTTCTGATTCGCTGGCCGAACGCATCGCTAAATAGAATTCGCTTAGCCGCTTTAGGGCATCTTCGCTGAGTTCTGGCTTAATACTCTTGGCAAAGCTGATGTATTTGCGAAGCAATTCAGAATCAACTTGAACTTCAACCGGGCTCACTCCGCGTCTGTGCATCTCCAAGATGTGGCGCGACATTTTCCCGTCTGCCTCTTTGTTGGGCACATCACGTAAAACAAAAATCAAGTCAAATCTGGAGAGTATGGTGACTGGCAGAGAAATATTTTCTGCAACAGTACGGTTGGGTTCATACCTGCCAAGCGATGGGTTGGCGGCTGCAAGCACCGCAGTTCGAGCGTTTAGGGTAGCGACAATACCTCCTTTTGCGACTGAAACGGTGTGTTGTTCCATGGCTTCGTGAATGGCAACACGGTCTTCAGGCCGCATCTTGTCCATTTCGTCAATACAGGCAATTCCCTTGTCAGCTAATACCAATGCGCCTGCTTCAAGTGACATGCTTCCGCCTTTCTCGCGTACAACAGCCGCAGTTAATCCAGCGGCGGTGGTGCCTCTGCCTGATGTATAGAGCCCTCTTGGCGCTAAACGCGAGACATATTGCAACATCTGGCTTTTGGCAGTGCCTGGATCTCCAATGATAAGGGCGTTTATTTCGCCTCTTATGTTGACATCTGGAAGGCTTCTAGAGACTCCGCCAAAGATCAAATACATAACCGCTTCTTTTAGGTGCTCGTTTCCAAAGATGGAGGGTGCAATGGAGCTAATGATTTTTTTATGCACATATGGATCTTTGGATAGCTCGCGAATTTGAGCTTCTTCCTCAGGTGTAGGTGGAGAAGTTTCTGGTTCTTTACCCAAGACCTCTGTAGAGTTTGCATCGAGCTGGAGGATAAACGTGCGGAGTTTTCCCATCCCCATAAGCGAGGGTGCAAATGCTCGCACAATACCCACTATTGAAACATGATCCCCTGGTCTTGCAACATCAACAATTTCATCTCCGATGAGTTTGCAGGCCAGTACTCGCGGTAACTGTCCTGGGGGGAGATCTTCAGGTTTTTCTTGTAGTCGCAGATCTTGCGAGTCGATAAATGTGGAATCTTCTTGACTAAATTCAAAGGGGCCGTCTTTTTCGCAGTCAATTGCTAAACAAAGGCCGGGGGCTTTGAGGAACTGTCCAGTTTGCTCAATATAGTTCATCGTTCCACAGCGTTTGCATTTGAATGCGGCAACTTGTACCATAGGGCGTACGGGTGTAGCACGGACGACGATTCCTTCAACCATAACCATTTTACTCATGTTTTTTGAACCAAGTCTGCGGAGTTGCTCTTTGCCCAGTAGCTTTACAACACGTACAATGAGTTTTTCGACTTTTTCAGCATACTCCACATCTTCAATGCGGAGTTGCTCCTTGGCGCCGTCAGCAGCATTTTTAAGATATATTTCGGGTTTGGCTAAGAGTTGCTCAGCGAGTGCTTGATCAAAGCCATAGAGTTCTTCAAAGTCAATAGCTAATGAGTTTTTGCCGCTGATGGATAGTTGAGCGATTCTCTGTCTATACTTTTCTTTCTTAAAAAATTCTTGGAAGCGTTGTTGTGCATCACTTATTTCAATCGTCATCTACATATCTGCTCCGGGTTCCAAGATTTTAGTTTTCCATTCAGCGATTATTTTTACCAGTTGATCATAGATGAGTTTTTCTTCGGTGGTTAATTTTTTGAGGACTTGTTCACCCTGTCCGGGGGCTGCGGCGAGGGCGATAATTTTTTTTAGCCGTGAGTTGGTGATGTCACGGGCTAGATGTTTGACGCGGTCGTATTCATGAAATTTCTCAGATTGTTGCGCTTGGGTTGCTTGTTCTTTTAGATCCTGTAGAAATCTGCGCAGTTTTGGATAAAAATCGCCGGGCAGTTCACTGATTTGTCCGGGAATTTGTACGCCTTCTTTCCACTGCATCTTGAACAGTTTTGTGACATCTAAGATGTCATCTTCACGAAAATGTGCCATACCCAAAGTGGTTAATTCTTTAGCTACCCAAAAGTAAACTTCATATTCATTTCCTTCATCAAAGGGACCCACAGTTAAGCCTGCTAGTTTGATTTCGGGGCAATTGCGATTTGCCACAATTCTTACCATGGAATTCTTGTAGCAGAAATCCATTGTGTTGATTTTGTTAGTTATCAAACCCTTGTCCCTCTATACATCTCTTATTGCTTTGCGGGACTCAACAGTTAGGCCGCTATAGCTTTAAGGGTTTTCGATAAAAATCCGTGTTATCTAAAGTTAGATGAGCCGTCTTTGAGGCTTGCTCTGTTTAGCTATCTGTGTTTCTTTAATTGGTTTTTTATCGGAGTATCCCTTTTGTTTTTTTATTTAACCCTTAGTTGCATGTATGCTAGTGTAGTGGTTGGGGATGGTTTGTATTGTGGCGGCTCAACTCTGATGCAGGTCGTTTAGGATTTAGCAAATTAGCGTCCAAACGGTTATTGGTAACGTGTCAGATGATTCTCAAAGGATGAACTCTTGTTTCCTATAGTATCAATAAACAGAACGCATATATACGCGATTAACTGCTAAAATTATGCATGTTTTAACGCTATATCTGTTGACGTATACACGTTAGCATCTACGTTTTAGCATTGCTTTTTAGAAGGAGTTTTTTTATGAGAAAAAATTTTAAACCAAATTTTAAAACTAAATCTAGGCATCATTCACGCAGAGATTTTTTTGTTTTCTCTCTGATTTTTGTGTTGATGTTTTCTGCTCTATCTGCTGGTATACTAACAGCGGCAGCAGTCCCCGTATCAACTGAAACCGAACTTAGAAACGCTATCAATAATGCTGTAGGACCTACCATTATTGAACTAACCGCAGATATCCACCTCACAGGCGCTCCACTCACCATTGATACAGGCAAAGCAATCACATTAACAAGTAGTGGTGCAGGTAATTTTAGACTGATTGGTGCACCCGGAGCATTCACCATAACTGTTAACGATGGAGCCATTTTAGATCTAGCAGGCATTACCGTAACTCATACAAGCGGCTCTACCGGCCGCGGCGTAGGTGTTTCGCTAGGCGGCACACTGATCTTATCTGGCGGCGAAATCTCTGGCAACACATATACCAACTATGGCGCTGGCGTAAACAACTATGGCACATTCATTATGACCGGCGGCAAAATTTTAGACAACACCGCAACTATCTCTGATGGCGGCGTCTATAACAGCGGCAACTTTACAATGTATGGCGGCGAAATCTCTGGCAACACAGCTTACCGTAGCGGCGGCGTAGGCAACGTCGGCAACTTTACAATGTCAGGCGGCAAAATTTCGAGTAACACCGTGACTAACCTTGGCGCTGGAGTAGAAAACTCATTTGGCATCTTTACGATGACTGGCGGCGAAATCTCTGGCAACAAAGCGGACAATATTGGCGGTGGCATATTCAACTACGTGACATACCCATACGTCGGATTGTATAGCAACATTACCATATCGGGCGGTTTAGTTTTCAACAACACAGCCAACGAAGGCGGCGGTATATACAACGAGGGCAGCCTTACTGTAATTGGCGGCACAATTTCTAACAACACAGCGACCTCTCTTGGTGGCGGCGTATACAACAGTGACGATTTCCGTTTGTCTGGCGGCAAAATATCTAATAACACAGCCACTGATGGCGGTGGCGTATACAACAGCAGATTAGGCGTTTTCACAATATCTGGCGGCGAAATTTCTACTAACAAAGCCTACTGGGGCGGAGGCGTAGGAAACTTGGGTTCTCTTACGATGACTGGCGGCGCAATTTCCAACAATACCGCTAACCAGGGCGGAGGCATATACATCGCTACCCTTTCTTATGACATTTTTACCATGTTTGGCGGCACAATTTCTAACAATATGGCCATAGACGGTGGTGGTATATACATCAATCAAGGTGTTGTGGAGTTATTTAGCGGCACAATCTCAGGTAACATTGCCTCAAACGATGGCGGTGGTATCTGGGTAGCCTATGCAAACCTAAACCATCTCTTTGTCTATAACGGTATGGTATTTGCAAATAACCGTGCCTCAGTAGCATACAACCGAAACCCCATAGATGATGCACTATATCACGCACAAATAGGCGCCAACGTAGTCTGGACTGTCCCCTTCACCCAAGGATACAACAACTATGACATAAGCTACAAAAACGGTACACGCTTTATACTCTACAACGTAACCGTAATCGACAGCTACGCCCAAATAACCGGTGCAGGAAGCTACCAAGAAGGTGACACCGTCACCATAAATGCTGGAACCCGACCCGGCTACATCTTTACCGGCTGGACCGTTAACCAAGGCGGCATCACCCTACCCAATACTCCAACCGCAACCTTTACCATGCCCCCAAACAACGTCATCGTAACAGCAAACTGGCGAGCAGCACCCCCCGAAGGTTCTTTTAGCGTCACTAAACTAACCAACCCCAGTAGCGCCTCAACAGCCTTTAACTTCGTCACCTCTGCACCGCCAGGAAGCTTTAGCTTAACTGATGGCACGACTTGGAACAGCGGCAATCTAGCACCTGGTAGTTATACGGTTACTGAGATTGCACAAGCAGGCTGGGACCTAACCAACATAATCATAAACGACCCCACCAACAACTCATATGTCGATTTAGCAACACGCACCGTCTTTATCAATCTAGATCAGGGAGAAACTATATCCATACTCTATCAAAACACAGAACAAGCACCCCAAACAGGATCCATAACAGTTCTCAAAACCACCTGCCCAACCGACACAGCCAACAGCTTC